>CBDUVS010000060.1:0-7083 GCA_965370735.1 uncultured bacterium
TCAGTTCCGGTAAATTTAATATCGCTAAAACCACTATCGTCCGCGAAACATATGTCCGCAGCGATAAACAACGTCCCACTAAAGATAAGGGCTATAAATATAATCAGCCAAAAACGGGTAAATTTCATAATGCACCTCTTGTCTTGAATGTTTCGTAATACATTAGCTACGTGGTAAATGAATGCAATACACTGTTTATACTATAGCAGAGAGGCTTTCCCCAGTCAAGTAAAAATTCTTGCTATTCATCTTTAAAAAAATGCTACTAAATAACAACTTAATCCTTGAGGTGGTAATCGATAAACTGCGACAGGAGTTCTCTGACAGTTTCCGGCGGACGAACAATAAAGTAGTGGTTTACAATCGCGTGGCCCAATTCGTGCGCCAAAACATTCTCATTAATTCTGTCTTGGGTAGTATATATCGTGTTATTTTCATATACATAAAACGAATAAAGGTGTCTACGCTCATCCATAATTTCTTCATAGGCATCATCAAGCATTTTTGTGGTTTTATAAAAAACCACGTTAACATGAAAATCGGCGGGATACATATCAAGTATCTGCTCCGACCTTAAAAGAATTATATCGCATTTAAGAGCAATCCTTTTCGAAACACCGCCTATTGTTTTAAGAGTCTTTTTTTTTGTCGCGAGGATATTAATAAACTTAATGTTCAAACGCCTGTCTAATTTATCAAAGTCGATATTGCCAACAAAATAAAGCGTACAATATTCACCTTCGACTTTATAAGCGTTATCCAATTCATCCGCCGGTGCCCCGGACGAAAAAATAAAGATAAGCTGGGCGCTTATAAATAGAACTAACGCGAAAGCGCGGGTTCTATTAAAGCTTGAACGCATTGATTTCCCGGGAGATATCATCTATAAGCTCTTTGGTCTCTTTACCTGTTTGAGTTTTATCAGCCTGTTTTTCCGCGATTAGAGAAAGATTATCTATCTTCTCCCTAAGTGATGTAATTCGCCTATTTAGCGATTTAACCATTACATCTAAACTCTCGGCTACAATTTGCAGTTGATCCGCGGAACGCAGTTTTACTTCAAGGCTCAAGTTTCCATCTGTCACCTCTCGCGCTACTCTCTCAAATCTATATGCCGGGCCAACTATCTTATGTGATAAATATAATGTAATTGAAACTACAGCCAAACTAATTATAACAGTTGTAATCAGAGCTGTTAAAATCATTAAAGGCAAAAGGTAATCCGCGGTAGACTTAATCACCAGCCTCGAATTTTCAAAGGCGGTAGTACAACTGGACATTGAAAGCAGATACACTAAAGCGCCAAATACCAAACACGCCAAAGCTATAAGAAGACAGAACTTAATTATGAATTTGGATTGAAAACTCTTGTTAATATAATATTTCCTTCTTTTATTTGACATTTAAAGCCTCCAATTTTTATTCTAAGTTAATTTGCTTAAGAACCTCTTCATTAATTTTGATGTAAGATTTATCTTTTAATTCTTCAATCCACTCTCTCATCATGGTAGTTTCTTTTTCAGATCTAATAACTCTTTTGATCTCGGGCTTAACTTCCGCCAAGGGCCCTACATCAGGATTCTTCTCCTTGAGAATTTTATAATAGGCCTGAATCTCATTATCATAAACAAAAACCCGCTCAGATATCTCTTTTCCCTTTTTTTCAATTAACATAATAAGTAAAGTTTGCTTCCAGTAATTCTCAATTGTTTTTCTAAACTTTTCGTCTTTATCTAAATTGAGACTCTGGGCCTCCCGCACAAGTACTTCTTTCTCTATGATATCATTTAAGACGTTTAGCCTGCCCTCATATGTTTTTATGTTCCGCGGCCTATAAAGAGATAAGCTTTTGATATCTTGCCTGAAATCATCAACACTCATATAATAGGAATCAATTTGAGCGACCGCATCAGAGCTTTTTGAATTTTCCGAACAACTAACTTGTAAAAAGGCTAAAATTGATATGGTAACGCAAAGTAAAATTTTACGCATCACATTTCTCCCTTGATTAGTTTAAACTAAAATCACATCACATAGGTAAAAACAGTCTTTTAAACCAATATTTTACGCTTCTTATAAACCATTTGTCAAGCGCGTAAAATAAGGTATATTTATCTTTACATAATAAACAGTATATACTATAATTAATAACTAATGTAACTATTAGTAAAATAATTATAAAGGGGTGGCGAGATGAAAAAAGTTAAAAAGGAGTTATCCTTACTTGCGCTTTTACTGGTTATATGTTTTTTAGCCTGCAATTTAGTATACGCGGCCGACAATAAAGCCGGGGCCAAAGATTTAAAAGACCTTGAGCTCTCAGATGACAATAAAGCTGAACAAAATGACATTAGGTTTTTTGGAAAAAAAGTAATCCCGATTTTAAATTTAGACCTTTTGGCTACTTATTCCAAGATTCAGGGGCATAATGATACTACCGGTACCATTGTTGACGTGCTCGCCTCACCCGCGATTAAAATTAACGATAACCATTATGTAATTCCGCTTTATAATTTCAACTATACCAGAGAACAACAGATTATAGCTGAAGAAGAAGGCGGCTACTCTATCCAAGAGACACTTAACCACAACATCTATTTAACTAATAAACTGAAATTAAATGATAAACTGACCACTAAAATAAGCGGGTTTGGAACTTGGTCATATAATAAAGACACCAAAGATGAAAACTGGTCAAACGGGCTTTATAACTATACTGATTTTGGCGGTATTATGGATTTTGAGTATGAACTAGGCGATATCGGGGATAACATTTTTGACGAAGTCGGCTTAGAACTGGAATATTACAAGCGTAAGTATCCTAACTTCAAATCTCTAATATCTCTTGCTACTCCTACGGCTTCCGAAGAGGATGAAAAAGACTATGACGGCTTTAAACTAATCTTCGGTTATTTAAGGGATAATCCCCAAGGGCTATCTCTCGAAGCTACATACCAGCCCCTTTGGAAAGAATATATTGACAAACTAATTATTGGTTCCGACGGTGTTTTAATTGATGGAGATAAACGCGAGGACAATCAGCACGTCTTCGGCCTAAATTTCAAATATCCTACAACAAAACGCCTTACATTATATCTGGAGAATGAATTCACAATTAACAACAGTAATCAGAACTTTTATGACTCTAAAGATACTACAAGTCTATCTGATGATGAATTCATTTCCAACTATTATGATTACACTTCTTATAAAATTAGGCCCAAAGTATCCTATAAAATCCCGATTAAAGAAGAAAAAGATCTGACGGTTCATCTTGCCTACACGTATTTAAATAAACAATACAACGACCGTAAAGCTCAAAGTTCAACCGGCCTTTATACAAGTGAGGATGAAGAAGATCAATTCCACACCTACAGCTTTGGACTTTCATACCCTATAACTGAAAAAATTAAAGCTATAGCTCTATTTGATTACACCATCGCCAAATCAAACATGGACTATGAGAAGTACTACAGATATAACTATGATTTGATGAGTATAGCTTGCGGTATATCCTGCAGATTTTAAGAGTTACTGATCTCCGAATATCTGAAATTCAAATATTGAATAACCGTAGTCCTTGTTTGCTTTCTGGCTGCATTGAATACGTACGTATCTACCTTTAACCATACTGGAAAACTGAATAACTTGCAGGCCTTCATGGCCATGATGTTCCGTAAAGACTGTTTTCCAAAGCTCACCATCTTCAGAAACCTGTATACGGTAAACCTTAGCGTACGCCGCCTCCCAAGCGATAACTATAGTTTTAATATATTTTCTCAGCCCATAGTCAAACTTAATCCAGCTTTTAGCCTCACTATGATCCGAATCCCACCGAGTTCCAAGAATATTATCAGCAGCCATAATTGGTAAGCTTTCACTACCGTTATCCGAAGAAGCAATTACCGACCAGGGTTCATACTTATCTAAATCCACGGTCATAGCACCGTCTGCCGGGGGCGTAATTAAAAATATTGACACCAAAGATAGTACCCATATAAATAAAAACACGGTAACTCTACATAATTTAATCATCTCGCGCCTCCGTTTGTATGACAACTATTAGGGCCCTATTGGCATTCGGCCAGCTTTTATAAAATATATATCTTTGTCTTTTAATTGATGAATAAAAGCCTTTAACTCCGCGTCTCCATGATAAGGCCAGAAACCTAAAGCCTTAGCTTCCTGATAAGCTTCTTTAATAGTCCAAGCGTCAACAATAACCCTATACATGGCAATCATCGCGCCGGTTTTGTCCCTGCCGTTTTTACAATGAACAAACACGGGAAAATTATTTTGATTAATCACGATATCCAAAAAAAGCAGCACCTGTTTATCCGTCGGAGTCTCTTCTACGCTCATAGGTATATTGTAAAAATCCATGCCAAAAGCCTGCGCCATAGCCTTTTCACTATTAACATCATCCGCTGACTGCCCAAGGCTAACTATTGTTTTAATGCCCATATTTTTGAGCCGGGTAAGCCCATCCATATCAGGCTCTCCGCCTCTATATAAATTTTTATTAACCTTATAAAAAGAAGGAATACTTTTAAAATGATCCGCGGCATAATTATCATGCGCGCAGCCGCAAATCATAAATAAAAAAACTAATAAAACGTTTACATATTTTTTCATTAAATCAATTTAGCCTCTTCACCGGTTTGAGGCAGATGAGCGTTATAGCCCCGCCTTATCAGGGAATCATGTAAACTTGTTGACTGGTCTTCGTCGCCATGAACGATATATATATCTTTTAAAGACGTGTTTGACTTTCTCACATAGTTAATCAAATCTTCTTTATCAGCATGGGCGCTAAAGGCATTTAGTACTTCAACTTCCGCTTTAAGATTATATTCAACACCGAAGATCTTTACCCGCGGATACCTTTCAACAAGACGCCGTCCCAATGTATTTTTTGCCATATAACCCACAATCAAAACCAAATTCCTTTCGTCCTCAATATTATTCTTTAAATGATGCAGTATTCTTCCGGCTTCACACATACCTGAGGCGGAAATAATTATCATGGGGTTTTTATCATCGTTAATCTTCTTTGATTCTTCAACGCTTCTCGTGAAATGAAGATTCTTTATACCGAAAGGGCTCTCATCATTATAAAACATAGCTCGAGCTTCTTCATCAAAGCATTCAACATGTTTCTTAAAAATACCGGTCACATTAATAGCCATGGGGCTATCTACATATATTGGCAGCTCGGGGATTCTTTTACCTTTAATTAATTCACTTAGATAATATATTATCTCCTGCGATCTGCCTAAGGCGAATGAAGGAATAATCACCTTGCCTCCGCGCTCCACAGTCCGATTGATATAAAATGCTAAATCATCCTCCGCGTAGCGAATATCTCCGCGAAGCCTACCGCCGTAAGTGCTTTCAATTATTAAATAGTCTAAAAAGCCTTTGGGTAAAAAAACCGGATCTTTCAATAGAGGCATATTAGCCCTGCCTAAATCAACGGCATATGCCAAGTTAATCTCTTTTTCACCCTTTGCCTTAATGTTAAGCACAATTATAGCCGAACCAAGGATATGGCCGGCATCTATAAAAGTACAACTGATATCTTCTGTCACCTGAAATTTACTGTTATAGCCTCTGCCTTCAAACAAGTCGAGTGATTTTTCGGCATCCCGGGTCGTATAAAGCGGCTTTCGCAAAGGCAGCCCTCTCCTTTTATTCATCTTATTTAAAAATTTAATGTTTTCTTCCTGTATATGGGCTGAATCTAAAAGCATAATTTTACATAAAGAAGCTGTAGCTTCAGTCGTGTATATCTTGTTTTTGTAACTTCGCTTGGTGAAATTAGGAATATTGCCGCAATGGTCTATGTGGGCATGAGAAACTATCAAAGCGTCTATTTCAGACGGATTAAAACTGAATTCACCGTTTATTCGATAATAATCATCTCTCCTGCCTTGAAATAAACCACAATCAATTAAAACCTTGCTTTTAGGAGTCTCAATCAGATGAGTGGAGCCAGTCACAGTTCTGACCCCTCCGCAGAATTTAACTTTTACCGACATATTACGCCTTTCTCATTAAGTCTTTTTCATATTTTTAAAAGAAGGTACTACTTTGTAAGCATCAAAATTATACCACATTCTATAGAATAATGAATATGGTAAAAAAGCTTTTCGAAATGAGCTATCGACAACTAAATGCCCCAGCATCCCCAAAGAAAGGGCCAGGCTATACCTGCCCCAACCCAAAAAGAATCCTGTTAAATAAATTAATATAATTAACTCCCAAGAATGAAAAAATATATATATTCTACCTGATTTTAAATAATCAATTAAAACGAACTTTTTTAAATCAAATTTAAATCCAAAACACATGAAATAATCTATAAAGTGATCCAAATCTATTAAGATACCGCCAATTACCGCTAAAACAACCAATGCAAAGTTTGAATAAAATTTGTATATCAGCAAAGATAATATTGATGTGAAAATTAAATGAGTTGATAAATCAATGAAAAGATGCCTGTATTTATTAATGCTAATCAAAATTCAAATCTTCCTTTTTGATTACTTTTATACCTGAGCCTTCACCTTTTTCTTTTAAAGCATCTATGATATCAAACGTCTCACCGGCCGCCACGCGCGAGTCAAGAGAAGGATAGTCCCTCTGGATGGCCTGAATTTCATTCTTATTTAAAATTATTGTCATGATGGAAGTTTTAAACGCCATTTTCTCATCATCCTCTTTTATTATCCGGCCTTCATAAATATTACCGTTTTTAAGATAAATTATATCGGCCGCCGCCGCGTTAATAAGAAACAAACAAAAGAAACACACCATTAATACAATTTTCTTCATATCTATCACCTCTTATATCAAGACGTTCGTCTTCGCTCACTCTATTTTTTTAGCGTTTAGCGTATAGCGTATAAAAAACAATAACCAAGAAACAAGAGGCAATAACCAAATAATAACCAATGACCAAGATGCAAGTACAAAGTCACCAGTCACATGTCACAAGTAAGAAATAAAACAAAAGAAATAAAAAGCAATTTAAAAACTTTTGCAAAATTTCCAAAGGAGTCTAGCAACCTCCGCGCGTAG
>CBDUVS010000061.1:0-7079 GCA_965370735.1 uncultured bacterium
TTAATAAGCCTTTTTAGTCAACCACGGAAAGGCTATCGAGGTGAGTTTTTATGGCTTCCTGGATTTCAGAATCTAAATTAGATGCTTCCTCAAGTGCTTTCCTGAAAGCCTCTTTAGCTCTTTTGTAATCTTTCCTTTTTAAATAAATAAGGCCCAGGGTATCATAATAATAGGCCCTTTTCTCAGACGGCAACGCCAAGGCCCGCATAGCATAATCTTCAGCCATATCCAAATTACGCCCGTCTAAATACAAACTGTAAGCTATATTATTATAAGCATCGGCATATTCTTTATCAATCTCAATCGCCTTATTATAATAAACCGTCGCCTGGGCGTATTCATTGAGCTTCAAACAAACATTACCCAGGTTAAAAAAGTATAGGGCTCGGGTATTATCTTCTTTTATGGCCTTTTTATAACAAATAACTGCCAGGTCATTTAAACCCGACTCTTCATATATCAATCCCAGTTTATTTAAGTAATAACTGTCTAACTCCCAATCCACTTTCTGAGGCGGAGCAACTACCAAGGCCCACTTGCCGGCCGATTTCCACTTTCTAATAAAATCACCATAAGCCATCAAAACTGGTTCTTCTTTGCCCGAATAAACCATCACCACTTGCCGGGTTTCATCATAACCGAAGAGAACCAGATAGTGGTTTTTCTTAATAAAAGGCATCACCTGCAGCATAACAATAACCGGGATACCTTCTCTTATCATAGGCCCCAATTCATCTAACTCAAACTCACCCGCCTGGGCAAAAAACCCTCTTTCAAAGGCATAATTTTCTAAATCTATCGTCAGGCTTCCCTTAATTGACGCGCGGTAAATAGATTCAGCTATTTCCTCCTGAGTTACTTTGTCCCCCCAGTAATTTATGACTACGGCTAAAGCGGACGGCCCGCAAAAGTTTTTATCCTGTTTAAAAAAAAGAAGGCCATCAATATAATGGCCTTCATCAATATCATTATCCAAATTGCCTTTTATAACAGTATAGTTTAAACTCGCGCAACTGCAAAATAGGAAAAAACACCCCGCAACTATTATAACAAGTTTTCTTTTCTCCACTTCCTATGAAGTCTTCTCTATTGTTACCGGACTATGTAATTTAACCTTGCGATCAGTCGCGTATAGAAAAAGTATGCCTATTAAAAGAACAACCAATAAAATTATAGCGATTCC
Source organism: uncultured bacterium (assembly GCA_965370735.1). Lineage (GTDB taxonomy): Bacteria > Omnitrophota > Gorgyraeia > JAGLLT01 > JAGLLT01 > Kappaea. Next base: position 1,184 of record CBDUVS010000061.1, read on the forward strand.
CGCGCCGCTGCCGGCCTTATCAAGCGTTTTGACTTTCTGAGCCATCTGATGTAACTGGTGTTCATCCATTGTAGATAAACTCACCTTAATTTCATCAGCCGATAAACCCAACTTTGCTAATTTTTCAACTACTATTTCTTTTTCCAAGAAAGTAGAAACAGTCTCCAGGTCAGCTCTGTAAGCCGCCGAGATAACTTTAGCTGAAGAAGATACCGGAAGCGCGAAGGCATTAATCGGTAAACAACCCAAGATAAGTCCAAGTACAAACATAAAAATATAAACGCGTTTTTGTTCAAAAATCCTCTTAAAAAACATCTCTTACCTCCTGTTTATTTAGTAAAAATCATTTTAATCGCGATAACGAGCATGCAAGCTCCAAATATTCTTCTTAAAGCCGCTTCGGAAATATGTTCTACAAAACTGGCTCCAATAAAACCACCCACAAAAAAACCGATAGCGATAAATATAGCTACGGCAATATTAACCTGTCCTTGGGAATAATACTTCATGGCGGCCAGTAAGCCAATAGGCAAAACCATAACCGCCAGGGTTGTTCCTTGGGCGCCATGCTGAGAAAATCCGAAAAAATAAACTAACGCGGGAATTATAATAATGCCGCCGCCTATGCCTAAAAGGCCGCTTAGTATTCCCGCGACAAGTCCGACTACTACAAATAAGTAGTTACTCAAATTTACCTCCCCCGTTATCTGGTAATAAGAATACTACAAAAACTATCCAGCGTCAAGGACTTACGCAACCTACCTGTTGTAAATTTCACTTAAGAAATTTATAACCTGGTTCTGAACTTTTTGATAATCATCATCAAACCAGAATAAGTGGCCATAGCCTTCAAAGGTATACACCCTGGGGTTTTTTACCTGACCAGCTAAATATTCACCATGTTCTATCGGGACATCCCTGTCCATGCGACTATGGGTAATTAAAACCGGAACCTTGATTGAAGAATAGTCGGGATGGCCCAGTTCGGCCGCGTATTTCATCTCTGAATCACAGCCGGTCATCCTCAGGCTCATCGGAGATGTAAATTGCACAAACTGCGCTAAAAGCTTTTTATTTCTATCTTTTCGCATAACCTCTAAAGCAATCTTTTGACATTCTTTATCAGAATATAGGCTTTCCACCTTAAGCATTTCCGCGAAAAAGCTTTCCGGGAAATACTTAACCGAAACATACTCTATCCAATTCAAGTAATCCCTGACATATTTTCCCAAACCAGATAAAAATAATTTTCCCATAAGAGAATCTTCAGCCTTCTTACTTGCCTCGTATTTAATGCTCACCGCGTCCTGAAAAATAAGGCCGTTTACTTTATCCTGATGCCGTATTACAAATTGAAGAGCTGTAGGACCACCCAAGGAAACTGTAATCACTGTTACCTTTTCCTTAATCCCCAAGGCATCTAAAAAGGCGGCCATAACATCCGCCTGCTCTTGAAATGTTGCCCCGTCACTTAAAGGCGTCCTAAGGTACCCCGGCCTTGAAGGACAGATTAAAGTATAACCATTGTCAGCTATAAACTTATACAAATAGATATTATCGTATCCGCTGGCTCCACCGTGAACAATAAAAACCATAGGCCCCTTGCCCATCATGGCATATTCTACCGGGCCTTTGGCTGTTTGGATTATTTGACTATGACTACATAGCTCATTTATAAGATTGGTTTTCCATACGCGGTAACTAACATAAGAGGCAGTAAATAAAACTAATATTATAATTAATAAACCAACTAACATTCTCTTAATCATAATTCTCCCCTTTCATACAGTTTATTTATAGTAACTATACCTGATGAGAGACCTATTATCAAATCACATTAAAACCGAAAGAATCAATCTTTTGGGTTACTTATTACTTAGTACAAAAAATGATCCATCTTTTCATATTAAAGCGTTTTATTAAATTAGTTAAAAGTTGGCTGTATGACAGCCGTATCAAAGAAAGCTTTTCCTCAATATTAGAAAGCTTATAACGGGATACTGTTGGGCACAACTGCTATTTAACGCTGCCTGTATTTCCTGCATTTGACAAGTGCGTTATTCTGTGCTACGTTTATAATAGCTTCTTTAAAAAAGGTTAGGTAGGGCCGCGTAATATTTCCGCTTGGATATCCTGGCTCCAAAAAGATGCTTAAAATATGAAAAAAAGCACCAGAGTACTATCTATATTATTTTTTATCTTTTTAATCGGTAGTCAGTTTGATTACTTAAAAGCCGCCGATAGCCTCTTTAATAATCGCCGGGAAATGGTTGAAACTCAAATTAAAAAAAGAGGCATAAAAGATAAAGTCACCTTAGAAGCTATGCTTTCTGTCCCAAGGCACAAATTCGTCCCGCTAGTTCATAGGGCCTATGCTTACGCTGACCGCCCCTTGCCTATAGGCCATGGACAAACCATATCACAGCCTTATATCGTAGCCCTTATGACTTCCATATTAGGCCTCAATTCCGAGTCTGTGGTTTTAGAAGTGGGAACCGGCTCGGGATATCAGGCCGCGATTTTATCCAGGATATGCAAAGAAGTCTACACAGTAGAAATTATTCCTCCTTTAGGTAAAAATGCCGCCGCTCTTCTTAAGGATTTAAAATATGATAATGTTAAAGCTGAGATTGGTGATGGGTATTATGGCTGGGAAGAATATGCCCCTTTTGACGGCATCATGGTTACCGCGGCAGCTACTTACATCCCTCCCCCTCTAATCAAACAGCTTAAGCCCGGCGGCAAGATGATTATACCAATAGGCGGTGTCTTTCAAGTCCAGAGATTGATGCTTATTACAAAAAAACAAGATGGCACCTTGGTAAGTGAAAATATCCTTCCGGTTCGCTTTGTTCCTTTAACCAGAACAGATTAACTGTGAGTAATTATGGTAATAACATTTTTAACTCTTTTTTTAGCCGCTGTTACCTTCTTAGTATATGAAATATTATTAATGAAAACCTTAAGCATAGTCGGTTGGAGCCATTATGCTTATATGGTTGTAAGCCTTTCTATGCTGGGTTTGGGTTTTAGCGGTGTGATTTTAGGCCTCTTCCCAAAATTTTTCCGGCAAAACCGCGACATCTGCATATTAATTGGCGGTTTCCTGTTCAGCCTTACGCTACCTTTAACTTTTTACATAAATCAAAAACTACCCTTAAATTATCTCTATCTGGTGTGGGACTGGCGGCAATTTATATATATAGGGGTAAGTTATTTTTTATACGGAATTCCTTTTCTAATAATCTCTGCCATATTAGCAATTTTCTTCCTTAGGCATCCTAAGAGGACAAATCAAGTATATTCGGTAAACCTGTTGGGTTCGGGGTTTGGTGTCTTCTGCGCTGTCGTTATTATGCATTATATTCAGCCGGAAAAGTATATATTTATATGCGGTGTTTTGGGCGCTTTAATGGCTTTCATTTGGGGGCTAAGATACAAAAAGTTAGGTAAGAGAATTGTTCTCAGTTTCGTTTTTATAATAATCCTTTTAATAAACTTCTTTCTCATCCCCTCTTCTTTAATACAATATATTTCTGAATATAAAGGACTGCCTTCGCTTTTAAGATTGCCGGAAACAAAAATAGTAGCTACATACTTTAATCCTTTCGGCTGCCTGCATGTTATAGAAGGCGAAAAGATAAGAATAGCTTCGGGCTTGAGCATAACCTATAAAGAAAGAATACCGTTACAAAAAGCTATTACATTTGACGGCGATGCCCCCTCTCCTATTTTAGATCCGGACAATATAAGTTCCGCTTTTTTTGACGATTTAATTTTTTCAGTTGTTTATAACGTTAAATCAAAACCTAAAGTGCTTCTGATAGGAGCCGGTGGTTTTTCTAACGCCCTGCTGGCTGACTATCATAACAGCAGATACATCAAGGTGTTAGAGATAAATCCTAAGGTTATTACCGCGTTGGAAAAAAATATGGGAGATTCTTTTTACCGGTGGGCAAAAAAAGCAAATATAAAAATAACCAAAACAGATGCCCGAAGTTATATAGAAAAGTCTCAAGAGGAATTTGATATTATTCAAATGGATCCTGCCGGCACCTTGACTTCGTCTGCTTCCGGACTATTCGCGCAAAATGAAGATTACTTAAATACCGTTGAATCATATAAACTTTTTATAAATAGACTTGCCCCCGACGGTATGTTTATGATAAGCCGCTGGATGAGCACACCGGCAAAAGACGGAATAAAATTATTTGCTACCGGGATTAGAGCATTAGAAGAACTTGATATAGAAAACCCTGAAAATAACTTAGTCTTGATTAAAAACTGGGATATTATAACCCTGCTGATAAAAAAAGATTCCTTTACTACAGCCGAACTGAAAAATATAAAAAATTTCTGCGGTAAAAAACATTTTGATATTTCGTATTTTCCCGGGATAGAAAAATCGCAGACAAACCGTTTTCATATTCTACCTGAACCCACATACTATTTGGCGGCGCAGAATATAATAAACAAACAAGAGAGAGAAGATTTTTTCACAAATTACATATTTAATGTTAGGCCGGCTGTTGACAATAAGCCTTATTTTTCACATTTTTTTAAATGGTCTGCTCTGCCCTATCTTATTAAAACTTTAGGCAGAGACTGGGTTCCTTTTGCTGAATATGGCTATCTAATACTCCTGGCCTCTTTCATTCAATCTTTGGTGGTAGGCGGATTACTTATACTTTTGCCTTTAGGAATTTTAGTTTTTAAGCGTGGGAGAGAAAACGGCGTCAAATTTAAATTTAATACCTGGCTGTATTTTGTATTTTTAGGTTTATCATTTATGATTTTAGAAATGGGCTTAATTCAAAAATTCATCCTTTTTCTGCATAACCCTATATATTCCGCCTCTATAGTAATAGGTTCGTTTCTTACTATCTCAGGTATTGGAAGCATGCTAAGCAAAAGGTTATTTAACAAACAGGTAAAATATCAGATAATCCCTTTTATAATAATAACAATATTAGCCGTTTTATATGCTTGTTTTCTTGATTCACTTTTTTATAAGTTAATGGGATTAAATATTTATATTAAACTCTTACTTTCAATCATAATTATTGCCCCCCTGGCCTTGCTTTTAGGCATTCCTTTTCCTCTTGGAATGCGGAAAATATCTCCTACAGGTGAAGTCAATACAGGCATCGCCTGGGGATGCAACGGGTTTTTCTCGGTAATAGGCGCCATTCTAACCCCTATATTAGCCATGTCTTTGGGAACTCAAATCGTGATTTTAATAGGCGGGATAGGCTATCTTTTGGCAATGCTTATGTGGAAGCTTAAATTTGACTGATGTGTATAATAAAAAAACAAGTCGGGCGCCTTTTAAATAATGACGGCAAGTCCATACTGCGTTGGACACTACAGATAATTTAATTTTACCAAAAGTTAGATTTTTTTATTAATTTTTGTAAATTTGAAAGTATTTTCTCTGTAGCCATATATCCTTCCGATATTGCCTCTTTTCCTCGATAAAATTCTAATGATGCGATATTCCTTGTATCAGGAAATATTGAAAAATCCGCTTCTAAACCCTTTAACTCCGCTATTTCATACTCCATTATATAAAATGCTTGCATTATTGTATCAAATAGATTAGGCGTATTAGGGTCTATTTTTTGGGCTTCTTTGTAAATTTTTGCTTTAAAAGTATCCATAAATTTTTGGAAATTCTGGATTTTATCTTTATTTTCCTGAATAAGCATACTAATTTTATTATTTAACGCTGCCGGGGTCGCGTTTTTTATCTGTGTTTTAGTAATCAAAAAAGGCTTCTTTTGTTTTTCTGTAGGAAAGTCGGCGCGTTTTCTTTTTAGGCGTTTATGAATTACATTACAAGCAATAACAAACGTCGCGCCCATGTCCTTAACGACATTAACCGGAACAGGATTTA
>CBDUVS010000062.1:0-7022 GCA_965370735.1 uncultured bacterium
TTTAGTAGTTTCACTTATTAAGGGATTAGCATTGGTACCTATAGCAACTACTACAGAATCTACTTTAATCTCAAACTCACTATCTTTAATAGGTACCGGCCTTCTTCTTCCGGAAGCATCCGGCTCGCCTAACTCCATTTTTATACAAACTGCTTTTTTAACATTATTATCACTATCACCTATATACTTAACCGGTGCAGTTAGAAACATAAATTCTACACCCTCTTCTTTAGCATGTTCAATTTCTTCGACTCTGGCTGGCATCTCTTTCTCAGAACGCCTGTAGACACAGTATACTTTTTCAGTACCCATACGCAAAGCACACCTGGCTGAATCCATAGCAGTATTGCCGCCGCCGATAACAGCAACTTTTTTACCCAAAACAACAGGTGTATCCACTTCCGGAAATTTATAGGCTTCCATTAAATTAACCCGGGTTAAAAATTCATTTGAAGAATAGATATAGTTCAATTCCTCGCCCGGTATACTCATAAAGACGGGATGGCCGGCTCCCGTAGCTATATAAACCGCGCTGTAACCTTCATCTTTAATAAGCTGATCAACTGTTTTCAACCTGCCTATAACACTGTTTACCTTTATTTCAACTCCCATTTTTCGCAGATTATCTATTTCATAATTAACAATATCCTTGGGCAGCCTGAATGACGGAATACCGTACATTAAAACGCCGCCCGGCTTGTGAAAAGCTTCAAAAAGTGTTACCTGATAGCCCTTCTTTCTAAGTTCGCTCGCGCAGGTAAGGCCGGATGGGCCGGAGCCGATCACAGCAATTTTACATTGCTGTGAGCTGATGGCTGATAACTGATGGCTGATAGCCCCTTTTTCTTCTTTCCGCGGACTATTTTTCATTTCATAATCGGCTGCAAACCTTTCCAGATAACCGATAGCAATAGCCTTGCCTGTCCTATCAAGCACACAAGCTTTCTCGCACTGGTCTTCCTGCGGACAAACCCTGCCGCATATAGCCGGAAGCAGGTTTTCCTTCTTTATTACTCTGGCCGCTTCTAAAAAATTACGCTCTTTAATAAGCATAATAAACGCGGGTATATTAATACCTACCGGACAGCCTTGCATACAAAGAGGTTTTTTGCAGTTAAGACACCGCTCTGCTTCCTGCAGAGCAAGCTCCTCAGTAAGGCCTATGGCCACCTCCTCAAAATTATTCTTTCTCTTTTGGGCATCTTGAGTCAGCATATGAACTTTCTCGTTAGACTTGGACATCTCTTATTTTTCCTTGTTTTTACAATGGCATTCCATAGATTTATGTTCTTTGCCTTTAAACATTTTAAGTCGCTGGATCAAAAGATCAAAGTTAACCTGATGGGCATCAAAATCCGGTCCATGCACGCAGGCAAATTTTTCCTTGCCGTCAATTAATACCCGGCAACCGCCGCACATACCAGTACCATCTATCATAATAGGATTTAAACTTACTTCTGTTTTAATGTTATGTTCCTTTGTAGTTAAAGCCACAAACTTCATCATAATAACCGGGCCGACAGCATACACATAATCTATTCTTTCACCCCGAGAAATGACTTCTTTTAGGGCATCGGTCACTAATCCTTTAGCACCAGCTGTGCCATCATCAGTAGTAATTATTAATTCATCAGTTATCGCTTTTACTTCTTGAGTTAAAATAAGGGAATCTTTATTACGAGCGCCGATTATAGCTATCACCATATTACCCGCTTCTTTTAAGGCTTTTAAAACCGGGAATAAAACTGCCGTTCCCACGCCTCCACCGATAACTACACAGCGGCCGAAGTTCTTAATTAATGTAGGATTACCTAAAGGACCCGCAACATCTAAAATTTCATCACCAACATTTAATTCAGAAAGCAGGGTAGTGGTTTTACCTACCACCTGAAAAACAATATCTATCGTGCCTTTAATAGAGTCGGAATCCATGATTGTTAAGGGTATCCTTTCTCCTTTATCATGTACCCTTAATATTAAGAATTGGCCCGGCTTTCTGACTTCAGCTAGTTCTTTATTTTCAAAGGTAAGTTGAATAATACCTTCTGATATCTTTTTTTTAGCAATTATTTTATTCATTCTTTTCTCTTTCTATAATTATCTTTATTTATTATACGCAAAAAACCTCATTTTGCATAGAAAAAACAAGCAGGTAGGTTTCTACCTGCTCATCTTATAACCTCTATTTCATAGTTATTATTATTTATTATCTTTAAGAGTCTCTCGCTGATGCCTAATTACCTTGGCTTGGACCATATAAATTACATCCTCAGCTATATAAGTAGCATGATCACAAATTCTCTCTAGGTGACGGCTTATTAATAATAAAGGAACAGCTCGAGGCGCAGTTGAGCCGTCTTTAACCATACAGTCATTAATAAGTTCTTTATGAATTACATTTCTCAATTTATCAGCTTCAGAATCAGACAAAACAACCTTTTTAGCTCGCTCTTCATCACGATTAACAAAGGCATCAATAGCTTCTTTAACCATCTTTCTGGCTAAGTCAGAAAGCTTGGGAATATCTATTAATGGTGTTACGTGCGGCTGATCTCCCATTTCAATAACACGCTGCGAAACATTCACTGCTAAATCGGCAATTCTCTCTAATTCAGCGTTAATCTTCATCCCGGTAGTAATAAATCGTAAATCTCCGGCAACCGGCTGGTGGAGGGCCAAAAGTTCTATAGCACTTTCTTCTATTTCAATTTCTTTTTTGTCTATTTCTTTATCTTTTGTAATCACATTTTCGGCCAATTTAACATCTTTATTTTTAAGGGCTTCGGTAGAATGCAAAATAGACTCTTCTGTTAAAGTTGCCATTTTAAGCAACTCTGAATTTAGTTTTTTTAAATCTTCATCAAAATGCCTTTCCATAATTCCTCCTTATATAATTCATTATCATAATTCTTCTGCTAATTTATCAATACAGATAAATAATACTTTTTTTTCATTTTAACCAAACCTTCCGGTCACATAATCCTCGGTTACTTTATTTGTTGGATTAGTAAATATTTTATTCGTATCATCATATTCGAGAACTTCACCTAACATCATAAAAGCCGTATAATCTGAAATCCTCGCTGCCTGCTGCATGTTGTGTGTTACTATAATTATAGTATAATCCTTTTTCAGCTCTAAAATCAATTCTTCAATTTTTGCTGTTGAAATCGGATCTAAGCTAGCACAAGGTTCATCGAATAATATCACCTCCGGCTCTATAGTCAGACAACGGGCAATGCAAAGTCTCTGCTGCTGTCCGCCTGAAAGCCCCAGGGCATTATCACGAAGTCTATCTTTTACCTCTTTCCATAAAGCCGCTTTTTTAAGTGAGTCAATTACTTTTTCTTCGATAAATTCTCTATTCCTAATGCCGTTTACTTTAAGCCCATAACTTAAGTTATCAAAAATGCTCTTAGGAAAGGGGTTGGGCTTTTGAAAAACCATACCTATGCGGCGTCTTAATTCAATAACATCGATATCTGAACCATAAATATTATTACCGTCAAACATTACCCTACCGTCAAAGCTGGTATTAGGTATAAGTTCGTTCATGCGGTTTATCAGCCTTATAAAGGTTGATTTACCGCAGCCTGATGGCCCGATAATAGCTGTTACCTTTTTTTCATAAATATCCAGATTGACATTTTTTAGACAATGAGAATTACCGTAAAAAAAGTTTACGTTCTCAGCTTTTAGTTTTATCGCGTTACTTTCCATAATAACTCCTTTGTTTCTGTCTAATAAATATAGCCAGGCCCGATATTAAAAGAATTAAGACAACCAATATTAAGGCGCACCCGTAAGCTATCTGAGTCTGAGCTTCGGGATGCGTTCCTTCAGTCATAAGCGCGTAAATATGATACGGCAAAGCCATAACTTCAGAAAATATAGAGTTTGGGTACCTTTTCGTATAAAACGTTGCCGCTGTAAATAATATAGGTGCTGTTTCACCGGCCGCGCGGCCGATACTTAAAATAACACCGGTTAAGATTCCCGGTAAAGCCGCCGGAACAACTATTCTTCTTATGGTCTGCCAGTGACTGGCCCCTAAAGCCAGTGAGGCTTCTCTGTATGATTGCGGCACAGTCATAAAGGCTTCCTGCGAAGTAGCAATTATCTGAGGCAGAATCATTATTCCCAGGGTTAAACTGCCGGCTAAAATTGAGACACCAAAGCCAAAAAATTTAACAAAAATCGTAAAACCAAAAAGGCCAAAAACAATCGAGGGCACACCAGCTAAATTATTAATACTCATTCTTATAATATTTACTATAAAGCTTTTGGGACTATATTCACATAAATATAAAGCACAAGCAAGCCCAAGAGGTACTGAGAAAATAATAGCTCCTAAGGTTAAATATAAGGTTCCGATGATAGCGGGAGCAACGCCTCCCTTAGTCATGGCTTCACGGGGAGCCTGGGTTAAAAACTCCCAGCTTATAATTCCAACACCGCGGGAAACAATAAAATATATAATCGAACCTAAGAAGAGAATGGTTGTTAGGACACATAAAAAAAGTACAAAAAAACCTAAGTTTTGGGATAATTTGCCTCTCATCTGCCTAAACCTAACTTTAATCTGAATTTGCGGCTCATCAATTCAGCGATCACATTGAATGTGAAAGTTATTAAAAACAATATAAGCGCGATTGCGAATAACGCGTGATAATGCATGCTACCCACAACAGCCTCACCCATCTCGGCCGCGATTGTAGCTGTCATGGGCCTGACCGGCTGAAAAAATGTGTGAGGAATTACTGCCGCTCCCCCGGTAACCATTAAAACTGTCATGGTTTCTCCTACAGCACGGCTCATACCTAAAATAATAGCAGTTGATATGCCTGAGCCGGCAGCCGGCATAATAACCCTCATAAGCGTCTGCAGGCGGTTCGCTCCTAGAGCGTAAGATGCTTCCCTAAAAGATTGCGGTACAGCCGTTAAGGCATCTTCAGTAATACTGCAGATAGTAGGTGTGGCCATCACTCCTAAAATAAGACTTCCTGTAAAAGCACATAAACCTATGGGAATATTTAATAATTTCTGCAAAAAAGGAGCTACAATAACCATACCGAAGAAACCATAAATAATCGAGGGCACAGCTGCTAAAAGTTCAATTATCGGCTTTAGTATTGAACGCTGTCTGCAGCTGGCAATCTCATGAATATATAAAGCACTGCCTACTCCTAAAGGCACACAAACCACCAAGGCACCACTAACTACCCATAGGGTTCCTAAAATTAGAGGCAGTATCCCATAATCGGGATTTGCTTCATCAGTCGGATACCACTCTCTTCCCGCTAGAAATTCAATAACCCCCACTTCCTTAAATATAGGAAGGCCTTCCTTAAAAAGTACAATCGTAATACCCAATAGAAAGACTAGTGATGAAAAGGCTAGTATACTAAAAATCCACTTATATATTTTTTCTCTTAAATTACCCATAATTAATTTTATTTTATATGAATTCAAAATTACACAACTAATAAAATATTTAAAGTACGGCGGAGCTACTCTGACCCCGCCGCACCATTGGAGGAAAGTAAGAAAAAGTTCTTACTTACTTAAGGCCTACATAGCCTTCTTTTTCAACCAGCCGCTGTCCTTCATTACTTAAAACAAAATCCAGGTAAGCTTTAATAACACCCGTCGGCTTTCCATTGGTATACATAAACAATGGCCTGGCAAGAGGATATTCACCGGTTAAAACTGTTTCCTTTAAGCACTCAACTCCATTTACAGTTACTGCTTTAACATTGCCTGAAACATAACCCAAACCTACATATCCGATGGCACCCGGAGTTCTGGCAACTGTCTGAGCTACCGCCTGATTTGAAGCGCTTAAAAGCGCGTCCGGCCTTACCCTGGCTTTGCTTAAAGCCAATTTACTGAAAGCCTCAAAAGTACCACTGGCACTATCACGCGAAATAACAACTATTTGACCTCCGGAGCCGCCAACATCCGGCCAGTTTGAAACTTTCCCTGTATAAATCGCTTTTATCTGTTTTATTGAAAGATTTTTTAAGCTATTTGAATTATTAACTATTACGGCTATACCATCCATAGCTACAACATTAGCTTTAGGAATAACACCGTTACTTATTGCTTTTTTAAGCTCTTTATCTTTAATAGCTCGAGAAGCATCAGCTATATCTGTTGTCCTATCAATCAAAGCAGCCATTCCCACACCAGAGCCGCCCCCCTGTACAGATATATTAACATCTGAGTTTTTATTCATAAAAACCTCAGCTGTTCTCTGAGCGATAGGCAAAACTGTAGTAGAGCCTTTAATTGTAATCTGGTTTGCAGCAAGGCTAATTCCGCTTGCTAAACCCAGAGCAATTAAAGTCATTAACAGCATTACTGCTATTTTGCTCTTTTTTATTTCTCTTGTAACACTTTTCATTTAATATTTACTCCTTCTTTATTTACTTAGAATTTGAAGACTAAGTCGGTCTGAAATAAATGCTCAACATCATCAGGATTCATGAAATAGGCGTAAGGTGCTTCATTGATAATCTTAAGCGGTTGTGAATAGTAGTAATCAAAACCTAAAGTCAGGTTTTTGGCTAAGCCATATGTAAGAGAAACTTCATGAGCCTCTAAGTTAGTACCATAACCGTCCCAGACATCTGAGTCAGGTAGAGCATCTATCCAGGCGTCAGTTGCAAGATTTCTATAGCTATATTTTAATTGCCATTGACCCTTACTCTTAACTTTTTTATCACCAATTTTACATCCTAAGATATAACCGTTTTCCTGATCAGCTACATCAGTATTATGAACCCACTCACCAAAGAAGCCTGTATGCGGAATCCAACCGTCAAAACCACCGAAAGGTTCATTGAAACCCAGCTCGGTGCTAAGGTTAATACAGTTGTAATCATAGATTAAAGGCATATTAGCTCTATTTCTATTAGCAAAGCCTGTATCTTCTACCGTATTAGTATGTTCGGAGTGGTCTAAGACAGCACCTTGAACATTTTCAAAATCATAATAAGCTGCTGCAAATTTCACATTAA
>CBDUVS010000063.1:0-6824 GCA_965370735.1 uncultured bacterium
TATCTTGTTTCTTGGTTATTGTTTTTTATACGCTATCCGCTATGAGCTCTTTACTTTTTTGCTTGCCTGTGCCCCTTAAGGGTATGACTTTGTACTTATTTCTTGTATCTTATTTCTTGCTTGTGCCCTTTAGGGTATGACCTGTGACTATGGTCTGTTTTTATTGTTTTTTGCTTTTAGCTTTTGTTTTTTTGCTGAGAGCTGAAAGCTGACGACTGATAGCCCTAAGCTCTTTGCTTCTTGTTTTTACTTAATCCCTGTCCGCCTCTGGCGGGCTTAATCCTGTGTTTTAGCTATTGGCCCGCGCTTGATTGCTTAGAAGTACCGGTATGTCATCAATAATCATATATTCCTTATTGCAATTCCGGCAGATGAGTTTATTTTTATTTTCAATAAGTTTTTTTTTGCAAACCGGGCATACCAAGATTTCCAGAAGTTTTTTATCTATCATAATCCATCTCCATTTCTTCGATTTCAGAAATACTTAATTTATGGTAACCGCTGATCAAGTATATTATGCCCCCTATTATACTAAGGGCCATAAAATAAGTTAACCACATAAGAGCCAAAGCCCCTGCTTCAACTTCAGAGGTTATGCCTCCGAAAAGAAGAACAAAAGCTCCTTCTCTGGGCCCCGTTCCGCCTAAGGAAGGTATCATACTGGCCGCGCTGATGATAGGCATAAAGAGCAGGAATACCGCGTATGGTAAATTCATATGAAGACTTTTGGCAATAGTAAATGCCACAGTAATCATAAGTATCTGACCGCTAAAGGCGATTAAAAACGCGAATGAGCCTTCTCTTTTAAAATGCCTAAAATCATTTAAGACCTTATATATGCGCTTGGCAGATCCTTCTAATTTAAAAAATTTAACAATCTTAATAAGGAATCCAAGTCTCGAAGCTAGTCTTTTGTTTAGTGAGAATATAATAAAAAATATAGCTATCATAAAGACTGCCATGATTATAAAACGAGTCTTAATACAAATCATATCAGATTTAACAAAGAAAAGGGCTATGATGGCAATAAAAACGATTGAAATTAAACCTATGGTCCTGTCAGCTATTACCGAGGTGTAGCACTCCAGTTTTTTTTCTTTATATTTTTCAGAAATATAATATCCCCTGGCTATATCTCCCCCTACGGCCGTGGGCAAAAAACTATTAAAAAAGAAACCGATAAAATTAATGATGACTGATTCTCCAAGTGTCAATTTCAGATTCTGCGTTTTAAGAACGTATATTAATCTGACTGCTAAGAATATGATATTGAGGCAGAATAGCGCGAATCCGAACACAAGCAAACCTTTATTGGCAGCTTTTAAAGTTGCCAATAATTCATCAATGTTATCCTTAAGAAAAAACCATAATATGGATATAAGGACAATAGTTACTAATATACGTGATAAAAAAAGTAATTTTTTTTTCACAAGCCTAAATATAGCATAGTCTTAACGTTATGTAAAGTCGTATTTCTTAAATTATGTTAAGAGCCTTCTTTTTTAACTTCAGAAGGCAAACGTTTCTGATTTCTTAAGAGTTCAATTTGATTCAAAGGTTTTTCCAGCTGCCTGACGCGAGTAGTATTAAGAGATTCATATTCAGCTTGAGCTTCTTCAATTTTAGTACCCAACTTTTCAAATTTAAGAACAAACAAAAGCCATTGCTTCTTAAAAGTGCTTAAAAGGGTTAGAATTTCACTTGAAGTTCTTTCTAATGTAAAGTTATCAACGGCTTGGCGTATAATTGCTAAAACGGCAAATAATGTCATAGGTGAGCATATAATGACTTTGTTTTTTATAGCTTCATCTATAATAGTTCTATCCGTTTCGTTAATAAAAACATATATCTGTTCGTTTGGAATAAATAGCAAGGCGTAATCAACGGTATTTTCTTGGGGGTCAATGTAATCTTTGGAAGTTACTTCTTTAACCCTGGCTTTGACATCAGAAAGAAATTTATTGCAGTACATAGTTTTGTCTACTTCCGCTTTGGCCTCAACATATTTCATATAGTTATTAAGCGGAAATTTTACATCCATGTTAAGTTTCAGCTGATTAGGCAAGAGAAAAGTAAAATCAGGCCGCAAATTACTACTTGTAAGAGTTTTTTGCTTAAGATAGTTTATGTTTTCTATAAAGCCGGCCATCTTGAGGACATCTTCAGCCATGCGTTCGCCCCACTGCCCCCTGGCATTTGTACTTGAAAGTGCCCGCCTTAAGTTGGAGGTTACTTCATTTAGTTCTTTATTCTGCCGGCTCACTCCCTCCAGGAGATTGCTTAGCCGGCCGAATTTATTTATCCTGTCCTTTTCAAGCTCTTTGACCAAGCCGGAGACGTCTTCAAGCTGTTTGTTGAGATTTTTTAATTCCTGATCTATGAGGTTTTTCTTTGTTTCGAGTTCTTTGGTACCTAACTGTCTTTGCGTCTCAAGTTTGGCCTGAGCCAGTTTAATGAGTTCATTGCTCGACTTTGACAAGGCGTCCATTGATAAATCACTAAAAGCGCCTTTGACTTTCTCCAATAAGTAATCGGTTTCCATGTCTTTTTGCTTCTGATTTTTTCTATTAGTTAGCATAAAGGCCAAAGAAAAAAATACCGCTCCTAATATAAAAGCACCAACTAAATAAATAAAATTTATCATTGACATATCTTTCTAAAAAATTCCTATTCCGGCATAACCTACAACTGCTTCAAAATCATTAGTAACAGCTCCGCTGGTTTCATACATGATTAATCGCGCTTCTTTAGCTCCGAGCCGCAGAGAAGCATGAAGCATGGTGTATGCCGGCGCGCCGGCGCACATAGATATATTTAGTTTATCCCTTGTGCTAAGTAACTTATCCGGGTTCAATTGCAGAATAGCCTTTATAGCTTGCGAATCTTTATATTCAGCCTGAGTTTGAGATTCGTAGTGCGTTAAGTCACCCGAGGCTATAATAGTAATATCTCTTTTTAGGCTCTTGGCTGTCTCAATGATATCTGAGGCAATATTCTTATATATAGCTGTATCTGATTCACTAACCAATATAGGAATAAAGTTGAAATTCTTTTTAATGTATTGCAAAAGAGGTACTTGGATTTCAACGGAATGTTCTTCCGAGAACGCCTTTTCATCAATTTCGATATATTTTGATTTATGGACAACTTTCTTGACGAACTCAGTATCAATTTTAGCTATTGCAAAAGGTGTTTGCCAGCCATTGACGCAAGAAGTCGCGAATGGAGCTCCCAAAAGTCCGTGATGCGTGCCTAAAATTACTATTGTATTCGCTAAGTTAAAGCTTGTAAGTGTTCTGTAAGCTACTTTGCCCGAACAGAGATATGCCGCGTGCGGCAGCAAAAGGCCCAAGGCGGCGGCTATAGGCCGCGCCGGTTCTTTTGGCGCGAAAGATTCTATCATATTTGATAAATCGGTATAATCTTCAGGGTAAAAGGAACCCGCGAAACGCGCTTTTTTTATCATATTTTTGTAGTTTATTTTTTATTCTCTGCCGAGAAAGTTAACACCAGATATTCATTATTATTTAAGTATTTATCGATAACGGCCTCTATCTCTTGTTCGGAAACTTGTTCAATCTTTTTGTCATATTTCAGATAATGATTATATCCGCATGAATATAGCTCATCCAGAGCGCATTGGAATGCGAGCTGTTGGCTTGTCTGCAGGCCAATAAGATGCCGGCCGATAATTTCCTGTTTTGCTTTATTAATTTCGCCTGAACTTAAACCCTGTTTTTTAAATAATAATATTTCTTCTAAAAGTGCTCTCCTGGCTTCTTGCGTTCTTTCGGGGGTTGTAGCCAGATAAAAGACAAGGCATCCGGGTTCAAAGCCCATCATCCCAAAAGCCCCAACCCTGTAAGCTAAATTACGAACATCCCTTAGATTATAAAAAAGTTTGGAGCCGCCGCCGGAAAGAGCTGAAATAAGGATATCAAAAGCATATCTATCTTGGCTTTTAGCCTTCGGCGCGGGGTAGGCAACCATTACTATGGCTTGCTTATCATTGGTTACTTCTTTGAGTACTTTTTTACTTTTAATATGATTGTCTTCCGGAAGATTGATATTAACGCTATTTACCGAAGGCTGAATTTTGGAAAAATATTTTTTTAATTTTTTTTCAATTACATCTTCATTAATATCACCAAAAACCGAAATAATCATATTCTTCGGCTCTAAGAGGTCATAGTAGAACTTTAGAAGTTGACTTTTGTCTATTCGCTCTAAAGTTTCATGGTTTCCCATGCGGCTCATGCTGTAGGGATGATTAACGAAATAATTCCTTTTAAGGCTCAAAAAACACTTGCCGAAAACATCATCATCCTGAGCTTTGATCGCGGCCAATTGTAAACTTTTATAATAATCGATATCTTTATCGCTTAAATCTTTAACATTGTTAATAAGGTGGTTTAATATTTCCAGGCCGAAGTTCTCATCTGTTTTGAGAACTTGTATTTCGATTCCAAAACTATTGTTCTGACTATAGCTTGATATACTGCCTCCTCTTTCTTCTAACTCGCTGGAAACGCTTTTTGAGTTATAGGTTATATCGGTTATGAGACCGCTTAAAAGCATTGAAATACCATTGTTGTCTTTGTTTTCGTAGCGCAGCCCTCCCTTGAATATTACCTGAATATTAACTACCGGGTATGTTTCATCTTTGGCTATAAGCAGGCGCAAGCCGTTATCAAGCTGAATTTTTTTTACTTCAATAGCCTTTGGAGAATTCATATCCGATGTATCATTCTTGCGGAGGTCAAATTCTTGCGGTAAGACAGCCGAGATTGTAAGCTGGTCTTTGTTTAAATATTTATTCGCCACTCTTATTATGTCTTCGCGGCTTACTTCTTGAACTTTCTTTAGGTAAATATTTGAAAAATTAAGATTATTACTCACTATTAATGAATAGGCCAAATCTTTTGTGAGAGCTTCATAAGTATCAAGGGCATTTATTTCATTACTAAGGGCAATTTTTTTAGCTCTTTCTAATTCTTTACGGGAAATACCTTCGTCTTTTATTTGAGTTAGTTTTTTATTGAGGGCATTTACCACTTCCTGATATTTGGCTCCCTTAAAAGTTGACTCAAAAATAAAAAGTCCTCCGCAATTGGGAGTATAATTATACGCGTTTATAGTGTAGACTAACTTCTCTTTTCTTTTCAATGCTTTATTGAGTATAGAGTATTTTCCTTCCCCTAAAGCAATCGATAAAACGTCCAGAGCGTATAAGTCCGGTGAATAAACGCAAACACTCTTAAAGCCAAGAGCAAGATATCCCAGGCTAACGTCTTTATATACAATATTTTCTATTGTGCTGATTTGTCTTGGTTCAAGGGTACTTAGCGGTTTTGTTGATATGGCCTGACTTTTCAATCCACTAAAGTTGTTTTTTAGAAGATTGTATGTTTCTTGAGGGTTGATATCTCCGGAAATAGATATAACTATATTCTCAGGAATATAGTTTTCCTTATAAAATTCAAAAAGATTATCTCTGTTTAATTGCTTAAAGGTTTCCCTGTATCCTATAATTGGATGCTTGTAGGGGTGTTTAATGTAGGCATGCGCGAAGAGATTTCTTATAACTACTGAGGATGGGTCATCTTCATGCATATCCATTTCTCTCAAAATAACATTTTTTTCATTTAGGTATTCCGCTTCCTCAAAACTGGAATTAATGATAACGTCACTCAAGAGTTTTAGCGATTCCTCGAGAGCGTTGCTGGGAGCTGTTATATAGAAACCCGTATAGTCAAAAGATGTAGAGGCGTTTGTTTCACCCCCGAGTCCGCTTACTCTAGAATGAAACTCTCCTACTTTAAGCTGAGGCGTACCTTTAAAAAGCATATGTTCAATAAAATGAGAAACTCCGCTGCCTTCATACTTACCCTCATTGGCCGAGCCGACATTTACCAAGGCATATAGAGCTACCACCGGATGGCGATGATCTTCGTTTATAATAATTCTCAGTCCATTATCCAGTTTATAATGATTTGCCTGGTGGCTATGCAGGGTTATTTCATCGTCTTTAGAGCAAGCGCTCAAAGAAATGAGTATAAAAATCAGAAGCATAAGAAAAAAAACTATTCTGAATGGGAACTCTTTAAGTTTCATTCTTAGCGGATTCCTTTGTTTTTTTCAGCTTTCCATAACAGATTAATACATCATTTTCTTTGAGTGTATCCGTTGCCTTTGGAGCCGGAATCATTTTATGATCACGTTCAATGGCGAGGATTAAAATATCGTTATCCCTAAAATTTGTTTCTTGTATTCTCAGGCCTATATTTGGAGAATCTTTAGTGAGGGTTACCTCGGCAATACCATAATCTTGAGCAAGTCTTAGGATTTCATCAAAAGATCTTGTTTTTAAGGGTGTTTTATTTTCTAAGTATTCTGATATTCTTTTTCTAAAACCCTTTACAAAAGGCCTGTATCTGGCTAAAAACAAAAGAATAATGGATATAAGTAATAGTCCGGAAAACTGAAGTAAAGATGGTAGAAGCTCGTGTTTTGTGAGGAAGGCATTGATAAATAAAGATACTAATGAGGCCCAAGTGATAAAGCCCACAATCATTAAGGTCATGATTATTTGGCGCCTATGCTTATGTGAGACAACATCCTCTGATTCTTTTGTAGTGAAACCGGTAGATGTAAAAGCTGATAAGGCTTGGAATTTTGCTGTTTTCATATTTAGCCCTGTCATATGCAGGGCAATAGCAGCGATTTCAACAATTACAAGTAATAAAATTAAAGGTACCGCTAAAGCTATAAATGCCATAAATATCCTCCCTGTATAGTCCTCAAGTATAAGCTAGATTATACCT
>CBDUVS010000064.1:0-6695 GCA_965370735.1 uncultured bacterium
CAAATAATAACCAATGACCAAATTCGAATAATCAAACAGTTTTTCTTGTTTTTTTGTTTTATGCGCCATGAGCTATCAGCTTTTTGCTTGTGCCTGCTGCCCTACGACTTTGTTCTTTTGCTTTTGTTTTTTCTCTACGCTTTTTGCTGATAGCTGACAGCCGATAGCTGTAAGCTTTTTGCTTGTGCCTGGTGACTTATATCTTGCGACTATAGTCTCTATTTGTTGTTTTTGCCCTTCGCCCTTTGCTGATAGCTGACAGCCGATAGCTGTAAGCTTTTTGCTTGTGCCTGGTGACTTCTGACTTACTTGTGCCCCTTAAGGGTATGACGTGTGACTATAGTCTGTATTTCTTGTTTTTTGTTTTTGCTCTTATGACTTGTGACTTTGTACTTATTTCTTGTATCTTGTGTCTTACTTGTGCCCCTTAAGGGTATGTCTTATTTCTTAGAGCTCACCAACAATTTGTCAACCGTAAGCGTCTTAATCCTTAATCCTGTTTTATATCACTTATTATAGCACTAATATGTATTTCATCCAGTAATTTGTGTAAGTTCTATATTGCCCCACATAGCTATGGTTTTTTGATATATCACAACTCCACCAATTAAACCCTTTATAGTAGCTAATAATGATAGTGCTCTTTTTATATCTTTAGCACTTTTAACCTCGTTACCCAGTCTGGTGGCCCAAGCATCAGCCATGGCCGCATCCTTCGCGATAACGGTCGCGGCATCCGCTTTACCGTAATTAAAAGAGTGCCCAAGAGTGCCGCTCGAAGTGCAAATGGCGCAGCGCCCTTTTTTTTTATCAAGTAATATCCCCATATTATTTCTAATTTTTTCGTTTTGACACCAGATACCGACTATGATCTGCCGTTTAACGTTTACGAATATATCTCCGCCATTTTCGATAATTAATTCTGAGGAGTGTTTACCGAGATTCTTTCCAAGTTCTTCGGCTATGGCTCCGGCAATAGCCGCCATAGGACCAATATCAGCTGAGTGTGAGGCTTTCGACATTTTTTTAATTATAGCGGGAGCATCTTTCTTAATTTTTACTGGTTTAAAGCTTTCGGAGAATTCGGGGTGAATTTTAATATAATTTTTTATCTCACTTCTTATTTTTATAAGGAATTTTTTAGCTATTTGCTGTACGGGCTTATTAGAGGAAATCATTAAGTTTGATTCACCTATACGAAATTGACAAGTTTTGAGTCCATTTTTTTGAGTTTTAGATTTTCTGTAAATCATATCTATTCGGACATAAAGGAAATGGTTACATTGAAAGTAGCTTCTCGCGTTTTGAAACTATCCGGAAATGGCGGAAAAGGATTTGCTTGTTTTATGCATTCAATGGCCGCAAGGCGGAGTTCGTGATTAATGGAAGATGTGTCTTCCGTTATTTTAATCATTTTTAATTGCCCGTCAGATGAAAGCGTAAAGGAAAGATTCACTTTTCCCCGGCTTATTGAACTCGGGAAGAAACTATAATTTTTTACTTTCGCTTTTAAGAGCTGCTGATAATTGGGCGTCGCGTTTGATTTTTTTATATTGATAGCAGCTATAGCCTTCACTTTTTCTGTAGTCTTAATTTCGGAAGTTGAATCTTTTTTACTTTTTTGAGAGTCGGCCGCGTTAACTTTTGGCGCGGCTAACTGCGCCCGTTTTATGACTTTCGGCTTTAAATTATCAGCTTTTCTCTTAGAAATAACCGTTTTTTTCGCATTTTTTTGAAGTGGGGCTATATAGGTTACTTCAATTGTAGTTGGCTTTTTTGAGTTTTTAAATATAAATAGATTTCCGGCCGGAATAAACATAACACCATGGCCCACAAAGGATACAATTAAGGCTATGGCTAAGGTTTTATCGGTATTCTGCATTTATAAAATTACCTTTTTTATACTATATATTGGTGTTTTCAACTCTATAATACCATATATATTGTATAAATACAAGTCTATTTTAAAATGCCGATTCTGTAAGGCGGCCAGAAGATGAAAAAGGCCTTACCTACTATGTTATCTTCGGGAACATACCCCCAATATCTGGAATCTTTGCTTACATAGCTATTATCCCCTAAAACATAATAGTTGCCAAGTGGAACCTGTATTTCTTTTTCTCCAAATTTTCCATTCGGGTAGTAAATATTTGTATCAATTTTTTCAATACCGGTTTTTTGATGATTGACAAATACATGATTATCTTTAATTTTTACAGTCTGATTTTCTCCGGCAATAAGCCGTTTTATAAAGTCTCTCTTGATGTCTTTAGGGTATTTAAAGACTATAATATCTCCGGTTTTAGGTTCTCTAATAGCCGGTAATTTAATATGGGTAAGCGGTATCTTGGGGCCATAAATGAGTTTATTAACTAATAACTTATCACCTACCTTAAGGGTGGGTATCATAGAACCGGAAGGTATTTTAAAGGACTGCACGAAAAAGGTACGGATGAACAAGGCTAATACGATTGCGATTATGAGAGTTTCAACCCACTCGCGAGTAGCTGATTTATTCTGTTTTGACATGTCTTGCCCTTTCTTATATTTTTAGTATTTCTTTGAATGCCTCTTGTGGAATTTGTACATTGCCAAATTGCTTCATGCGTTTCTTACCTTTTTTTTGCTTTTCCCAAAGTTTGCGCTTTCGGGTTATATCCCCTCCGTAGCACTTTCCCGTTACATGTTTTTTTAGAGCGGATATATTTGTTCTGGCTATAACTTTATTTGAAATAGCAGCCTGGATAGCTACTTGAAATAATTGTCTGGGAATAAGCGATTTTAACTTATCAGCCACTTCCCTGCCTCTTTGTTCAGCTTTATCCCTGTGGACAATAAAGCTGAAAGAGTCATATATCTTCGCGTTAAACATAATATCAACTTTTACTAGTTTTCCGGGCCTGTATCCAATAAAATCGTAATCAAAAGACGCGTATCCTCTGGTGATAGACTTTATTTTATCATAAAAGTCAACCACTACTTCAGCTAAGGGCAACTCATAGGTTATTATTAATCTATCATCTCCAAGGTATTCAGTTCTTATGTAATTTCCCCTCCTGTTTTTCACCAGTTGCATTATATCATTTACATAGTCAAGAGGCGTGATAATAAAAGCTTTTATCCAGGGCTCCAGGATGTTCTTTATTTCCTGAGGATCGGGGAATTTTGAGGGGTTTTCAAGCTCAATTTCTTCACCGTTAGTTTTTTCTACGCGGTAGACAACGCTGGGAATTGAGATTATGAGACTTACATCAAACTCCCTTTCTAATCTTTCCTGGACGATTTCCGAATGCAGGAGGCCCAGAAAACCGCAGCGGTATCCAAAACCCAGAGATTCGGATGATTCTTTTTCAAATGTAAAAGAAGCGTCACTTAGTTTAAGTTTTTCAAGCGCTTTCTTTAATTCTTCGAAATCCTTAGTGTTTTCAGGATATATTCCGCAAAACACGAAAGGTTTAATTTTTTTATACCCCGGCAAGGCTTTCCTGGCTGAAGGTTTTAAGCAGGTAACTGTCTCTCCCACATTTACAACGTTAGCATCTTTAATGTTACAGGCCAGATAGCCGACTTCGCCGCACCTCAGGGTACCTATTTTAACAGGTTTCGGATTAAAAATACCAACCTCTTGTATTTGGTGAGATGTGCCGGCGTTCATTAACCTTATTTTTTGATTGTCTTTGACTTCTCCATCAATTATCCTGATATATAGAATTACACCCTTGTAAACATCATAAACCGAGTCAAAGACTAAAGCCTTCAGTGGTTTTTGGCTATCCCCTTGGGGCGCGGGTATCTTTTGAATTATAGTTTTGAGAATTTCTTCCGTTCCCCAACCCATTTTAGCGCTAGCTGTCAGAATATCTTCTTCTTGAAACCCAAAAGCATTAATAAGTTGAAGTTTGACGTGATCAATATCCGCGTGCGGCAAGTCTATTTTATTAATAACCGGAATTATTTTCAAATTACTTTCCTTTGCTAAGTGATAATTAGCCACCGTCTGGGCTGCTATACCTTCAACCGCGTCAACCAATAAAACAGCACCCTCTGATGCTGAAAGGGATTTAGAAACTTCATAAGTAAAATCAACGTGCCCCGGGGTATCTATTAAATTCAGAATATATTCATTGCCCGTTTCATTCTTGTATTTAAATCGGACAGCTGAGGCTTTAATAGTGATTCCGCGCTCTCTTTCTAAATCCATGTCATCTAAAAGCTGATCCTTGAAGTCTCTCTGGCTTATGGCTCCCGTAAACTCAAGAAGCCTATCGCAGAGTGTCGATTTGCCGTGATCTATATGGGCAATGACACAAAAATTCCGTATTTTGTTTTTATCGTAGCTCATTAAACAGCCTTTCTCACAGCTGATTCAATTATTTTTGAAGTTTTTATATCCGATCCTGACTCCGCGTATATTCTTAAAATAGGTTCTGTGCCTGAAAACCTGAATAGCAACCAACTGCCGTCTTCTGATATATATTTAAGCCCATCTATGTCCACAACCTCTCTAACCTTACTGCCTAATATTTTTTTTATCTTCAGAGGTGAAACATTATTCATTATCGCTTTTCTTCTATGCTCGGGGTATTTAATATCAGCTCTTTGATAGCGAAACCTGCCAAACTCACGCTCTACATCACTCATAATTTGACCTATCGGTTTTTTATAGGCGGCTATCATTTCAAGCACTAAAAGTTGTGCGAGTATACCGTCTCTTTCCGGCAGATATTCGCTCAAACCTATACCCCCCGACTCTTCACACGCAAAGCCAATTTTATCTTTTAACATTAAATCAGCAAGATATTTAAAGCCTATAGGAGTTTCAAACATTTTTATTTTATATGATTCAATGACCTTATTTATTAAGCTTGAGCATGAAATTGTTTTGCCAATAGCTATTTTTTTGTTCTTCTTATTGATAAAGTAAAGTAATAGAAGTGTAAATACCTCACTTGAATTAATGAATTTGCCATTTTCAGACATAACGCCTACCCTATCACCGTCGCCATCAGTAACTAAACCGACATCATACTTACCCTGTTTTAAATGTTTTTTAAGCTTCTTTAAGTTGATTTCAATCGGTTCGGGTTTAATTCCGTTGAAATCGCATCTGGGATGATTATTTATAAACTTTATATTGATGTTTGAGTTTTTTAATATTTCTTTCATTAAGCTATCGGCGGTTCCGTACATGGCATCAATAATTATGTTAAGCTTGCTCTTGCTTAATAATGAAAAATCTATGAAAGTCTTTACGCGCTTCATATACTCCTCGCGTAAATCAAGCTCTTTAATCATCTTTTTTGCAAGTGCCAAGCAGTAATCAATTTTATTTATTGGATTTTTACCGAGAAATCTCTCGACAGATTTTGTGACTTTAAGATCCGCGGAAGTACCTAGATTAGTTTTGAATTTAATGCCGTTGAAAATAGCCGGGTTATGGCTCGCGGTTACCATTACGCCGCCGTCTGTAGATTTTTCCTTAGCTGCTAAACTTAAAGCGGGAGTTGGAATAAATTCTTTTGAAAAGAGAACCCTTATACCATTTGCGGCTATTACCTCAGATATCAACTTGGCATAATTTTTTGACATGAATCTGGTGTCATAGCCAACGACTATAATTTTTTTTCTTTTTTTACTCGAGGAATTTATGTGGTCACTTAAGGCCTGAGCCACGACGCGAACATTGGCATAAGTAAAATCTTCAGCAATAACGCCTCGCCAGCCATCGGTTCCAAATTTTATTTTTTTAGACATCGTATTTTTCTAATATCCTCTTGCATATTTTCAGAGTTAAAGAGATGTGTACCCGCTACTATCATATTTATCCCCGCTTTTACAGCCATTTGAGCCGTTTTATAATTAATTCCCCCATCGACTTCAAGGTTGCCGCTAAACATTGCCTTAATCTTTTCTATCTTAGGCAAACATTCCTCTATAAAGCCTTGGCCTCCAAATCCGGGATGAACAGTCATTACAAGTATTATATCGGCTATATCTAAAACTTCTCTTAAGCTTTCAGCGGGTGTTTCCGGATTAAGCGAGATGCCCGCCTTAAGTCCGGCGCTTTTTATATCTTCTAGTATCTTCCCGGGCTCTTTTAAAGTTTCAATATGCACAGTTATTACATCGCTTCCGGCATCAATGAATTGATTTAAGTATTTTTGAGGCTCCTCAATCATTAAGTGAACGTCTAGAATTAATTCAGTTGTCTTTCTAATGTCTTTAATAATAGAAGGGCCAAACGATATATTAGGCACAAAATGGCCATCCATGATGTCGCAATGCAGGAAATCGGCTCCCGCCTCTTCAGCTCTTTTTATTTCTTCTTTGAGAATGGAAAAATCCGCGGCTAGAAGCGAGGGCCCAACAGTAATTTTTTTATCCATATCCATCTCCCGGTATAAATTTTTAGCGTTTAGCGCATAGCGTATACAAAACCAAGAAACAATAACCAAGCAATAACCAATGACCAAATCCAAAATAACTAAAGCAAAATAGAAGCGACCGTTTGATAATTGATGTTTGATTATTGATTATTGTTTTGTCTTGTATCTTATTTGTTTTTCGCTTTTTGCTTTTAGTCTATAGTCAATTGTCTATAGTCTCTAGTTTTATTGTTTTTTTTGCTTTTCCTATCCGCTCTACGCTATCCGCTTTTTGTGACTTGTTTCAAGCTTTAGCTTCTAAATTATATA
>CBDUVS010000065.1:0-6540 GCA_965370735.1 uncultured bacterium
GGAATTAATTCGGGCTTATCGTTTACACCAACTTCGTTGTTGTAAATAATGCCCTCATTAAAAGGAGGTTTTGAAATGGATGTAGTATGGGCGGCAGAAACAGCAAAACAGGTACAGCAGACAGCTCAGGCGTCTGGAATTGATTCAGCTACTTTAATTAAGGTCGCGGCTTTGTTGGGAGCTGGTTTTTGTATGGGAGTTGGAGCTATCGGAGCTGCTATAGGCGAAGGTTTTATCGGAGGCAAAACTGTTGAGAGCATGGCTCGCCAACCGGAGCTTCAGGGCGCGTTAACCAGGACTATGATTTTGGCTGATGCCATTGCCGAAACAACAGGTGTTTATTCTTTAATTGTTGCTATTGTTTTAATCTTTGTAATTTAAAAAGGATTTCTAAATGAATATTAACGCGACTTTAATAATTCAACTGCTAAGCTTTCTCGTTTTAGTCTGGCTGCTGGGGAAATACCTCTATAAACCGCTAACTGAATTTCTCGATAAGCGTGCTGAGCAAGTACAACAGATTATAGATGAAGCCAAGGATGACCAACGAGAGTCTCGAGAGAATCTTAGTGAGTCTAAGGCCCGTCTGGACGAGGTTAGAGGTGAAATTTTGCAACTTAAAGCAGAGGCGGATAAGCAAGCGGATTATCACAGAAGGCAAATAGTTGATGAAGCTAAGAAGGAAGCTGAACATATAGTAGCCCGTTCCAAAGAAGAAATTGAGAAGCAGGCCAGAGAGGCCAGAGAAGAAATCAAAAAGCAGGTTGGTAATCTTTCGGTGGATATTGCCGAAAAGATAATTGAAAAAGAACTTAGCGCCAAAGATCATGAACATATTATTCGGAACGCGATTGAGCAAATAAAGAAAAATTAATTATGCGCGAAGAGATTATTGCCGGCGAATACGCCAAAGGTTTATTTATATTAGCTAGAGATTTGAATATTAATGGGCCTGTTTTAGAAGAGCTTAAAGAGGTGCTTTGTGTATTTAGAGATCATGAACGCCTCATGCTTATTTTTAAAAATCCTTCTATATTAAAGAAGGATAAGTTAGCTATTATAGATGAAATATTAAATAAAATAAACTGCAATCAGTTGGCCCGCACTTTTTTTAAGTTGTTAGTTTATAAAAACAGGTTTGAGTATTTAGATAGTATTGTAAAAAGTTATACCCGGCTTAATGATGTATTCACCGGGCATGAGAATTTATTGGTTGAGTCAGTTGTTAAATTAGCCCATGATGAAATCGAAGCTATTAAAAAAACATTCGCCTTGATTACAAAGAAAAAAATTAAACTTAAAGCTACAGTTAATGATTCCTTGGTGGGCGGTTTAAGGATTGCCTATAAGGATAATATATTTGATGCCAGCATAAAAGGCCGTTTAGAAATCTTAAAAAAAGATTTAATGTTAAGTTAGTCATATGAAGAAAAAGGACTCGCTATGAAAAAGATTAATTCAAGTGAAATAAGCTCGGTAATAAAAAAACAGATTGAACGTTTTCAAGGGAAGATTGAAGTAAAGAAAACCGGTTTTGTGGTTGAAGTGGGAGATGGCATAGCTCGCGTTTACGGCCTGGAAGATGTTATGGCCAGTGAAGTTTTATTGTTTCCTAATGATACTTACGGTATGGTTCTAAATTTGGAAGAGGATATTGTTGGAGCGGTATTATTTGGTTCTGATGTGTTTATTAAAGAGGGCGATGAAGTTGTAGCTACCGGTAAAATTGCCGAGGTTCCGGTTGGTGATGCCCTCATATCTCGAGTTGTTAACGCTCTTGGGATACCCATAGATGATAAAGGGGATATTGCTACCACAAAATCACGTCAAATTGATGTTGTTGCTCCCGGTGTTGTTGATAGGCAGCCGGTTAAAGTCGCTCTTCAAACCGGCATAAAAGCAATTGATTCCATGATTCCTATTGGCCGGGGACAGAGAGAGCTTATTGTAGGTGACAGACAAATTGGTAAAAGCGCCATTTGTGTTGATGCCATAATTAATCAAAATGATAGCGATGTTATTTGTATTTATGTGGCTATTGGCCAGAAAAATTCTGAAATTGCAAGACTGATAAAACGGTTGGAAGACCACGATGCCATGAAACACACGATAATAGTTGTAGCCGCGGCTAGTGATCCGGCAGCTCTACAATATATTGCTCCTTATGCCGGAGCCGCGATAGCTGAAGAATTTCGTGATAACGGAAAACATGCTCTTATTATATATGATGATTTAAGCAAACACGCCCAAAGCTACAGGCAATTATCTTTGCTTTTAAGAAGGCCTCCGGGTAGAGAAGCTTATCCGGGTGATATATTTTATTTGCATTCCAGATTACTTGAAAGAGCCGCTAAATTATCGGATGAGCTTGGCGGAGGTTCGTTAACAGCTATTCCGGTTGTAGAGACTCAAGCAGGCGATATTTCAGCCTATATTCCAACTAATCTTATTTCGATTACCGATGGCCAGATATACCTTGGAACCGACCTGTTTCACCAAGGTGTTAAACCGGCGATCAACGTTGGTTTAAGTGTATCCAGAGTCGGCGGCAATGCTCAGATAAAAGCCATGAAGCAGGTAGCGGGCCGTTTGCGTCTGGATATGTCGCAATTTAAAGAAAAAGAAGCCTTTGCCCAATTTGGTACAGAGTTGGACAAGACAACTTTGCGGCAGTTAGAAAGAGGCAGAAGATTAGTAGAGATATTAAAGCAGGGCCAGTATAAACCGATGAGCGTTGAAGATCAGGTCGCGATAATCTATTGCGGCGCAAATGGCCTACTTGATGATATTCCCACAGAAGACATTAGGCGCTTTGAGGAAGAATTTTTAAGTCATATTAAAGATAAAGTTAATGACATTTTAACATCAATAAAAGATGAAAAACAAGTTTCTGAAAAGACAGAAGAAAAAATTAAGCAAACAGTTAAGGAATTTAAATGTTTGTTTGTTCTCTCTGATGACAAAGAAGATGAGGTAACAAAAAAAGAGAATAAACCTCAATAAAGCACAAAAGAAGATAAAAACAAGAAGAAGAAATAATTTCTTATAATGCCTAATAGAAAAGAATTAGAAGAAAGATTTAAATCGGTAAAAAAGATAAAGCAGATAGTCTATGCTATGGAACTTATTGCCCGTAATCGTCTTAGACGCGTAAGAGATAAAGCTCTCTCCGGCAGGCCTTATTCTGAAAAAATAGCGGATATTCTAGTGAGCATTGGGCAAAAAAGCAGCGACCTGGCGCATCCTTTGCTAACTAAGCATGCTCAGGTTAAAGCCGTTTGCCTGGTTACGTTTAGTTCTGACAAGGGCCTTTGCGGAGGATTTAATAGCATTATTACAGAAGCGGTAAATAGTAAAGTTAATCAAACTCAAGGTAAAGAAATTAAGATAATATCAGTAGGTAAAAGAGCTTTGACGCACTATAAACGTAAAGAGTACGATGTGATAGCATCCTACGATGGGCTTGAAAACAATAAAGAGCTTGAAATAGCTCAGGATATCGCGTCAAAAATTAGTCACATGTATGAAACTAACGAGGTTCAGCAAGTTGTGTTAATTTATAATAAATATAGAGAACACTTAGTTGGAAAGGCTGTTTTAAAAGGTGTGCTTCCTGTTGAGCTTGAGGCAGCTAAGGATGACGCGGAGAAAAAAAAATTAACTTCTGAGCACTTATTTGAACCTTCCAGGCAGGAATTATTAAATCAGTTATTACCTCAATATATTACAAATCAGCTTTTTCAGGCGGCTTTAGAATCTAGAGCTCAAGAAGAAATGGCCAGGATGGTAGCCATGAAGCAGGCTTCAGATAACGCTGATGAAATGATAAGTGACTTAGAGCTTGAATACAACAAATTAAGGCAATCTCAGATAACATCAGAGATTATAGAAGTGATTAATGCTTCTTAAAAAAAGGAGTTTAGACTCATTATGACGCGGACTACAACCACTAAAGGAAAAATAACCAGGGTCATAGGCCCGGTTGTTGATGTAGCTTTTGAGGACGGTAAATTACCTGGAATTAATAGTGCTCTTAAGATTGTTGATGAGAAGAGAAATATTAATATTACTTTAGAAGTCCACCAACATTTAGGAGATAATGTAGTCAGGTCTATTGCTTTTTCTCCGACAAACAGACTCATCAGAAGTATGGAGGTTATAAATACCGGTGGTCCGGTAATGGTGCCTGTAGGAGAAGAAACTTTAGGTAGAATTTTTAATGTTACCGGTGATGTGATTGATAAGGGGGACGTTTTATCTAATGATGTTCCTTTAAAATCTATCCACCAGAACCCGCCTTCGGTTGAGGACCAGGAAACAAGCTGGGAAGTTTTTGAAACGGGAATTAAGGTTATCGATTTATTAGCTCCGTTTCCAAAAGGCGGCAAGGTAGGCCTTTTTGGAGGAGCTGGTGTCGGTAAGACTGTTATTATTATGGAATTAATCAGGAACATTGCTGAAAAACATAAAGGCTTTAGCGTGTTTTCGGGTATCGGAGAAAGAACCAGGGAGGGAAATGATCTTTGGCTTGAAATGAAGCAGTCTAAAGTTTTACCTCGGACGGCTCTCGTTTTCGGACAGATGAATGAACCGCCGGGGGCCAGATTTAGAGTAGGTTTAACGGCTTTAACTATGGCTGAATATTTTAGAGATGAAAAAAATATGGATATCCTTTTGTTTATTGATAATATTTTTAGATTTGTTCAGGCGGGGTCAGAAGTTTCAGCCTTATTGGGCCGCATGCCGTCGGCTGTAGGATACCAGCCTACTCTAGCGTCCGATATGGCTCAGCTTCAGGAAAGAATTACTTCAACAAAAAAAGGATCGATTACCAGCGTTCAAGCTATTTATGTGCCGGCGGATGATTTAACAGATCCGGCACCCGCGGCCACTTTCAGCCATTTGGACGCTACTGTTGTTCTTTCAAGAAAAATGGTGGAACAAGGTATTTATCCAGCCGTTGATCCGCTTGACTCAACTTCGAAAATACTAGATCCAAATATAGTTGGCCCAGAGCATCATAAGATAGCTCTTGAGGTACAAAGAATATTACAGAAAAACAAGGAGCTGCAGGATATCA
The DNA here is from genome assembly GCA_965370735.1 of uncultured bacterium. GTDB lineage: Bacteria > Omnitrophota > Gorgyraeia > JAGLLT01 > JAGLLT01 > Kappaea. The sequence continues at coordinate 5,081 of CBDUVS010000065.1, forward strand.
TTTCTATTTTAGGAATGGAAGAACTTACTCAGGAAGATAAAGTCGTTGTTTATAGGGCAAGAAAAATACAGCGTTTTCTTTCTCAACCATTCTTTGTTGCTGAAGAATTCACCGCTCGAGAAGGAAGATACGTTCAGCTTAAGGATACTATAGTTGGATTTAAGGAAATAATAGAGGGCAAGTGTGACGATTTGCCGGAGCAAGCTTTTTATATGGCCGGAACTATGGATGAAGTTAGAGAAGAAAGCGAAAAGCTAAAGAAAGAGTTTTGATATATGGCTATAAGAGTAGCAATTGTAACACCGGATAAAATTTTATATGAGACGGAGAAGGCGGACATAGTAGTTCTTCCGGGCAGAGTCGGGGAGTTCGGTGTTTTAAAAAGACATACGCCCTTGCTTTCTGCTTTAAAAAAGGGTAAAATAACCGTAAGGGAGAGTGGGGCCAGTAGAAGTTTTGAGATAAACGGAGGTTTTGTGGAAGTTCTCCCCGATAAGGTGACCGTGCTGGCTGAGTCCTAAATCTTCTGTATTCTTTTAAAAGATTATGGGGAAAAAAAGTAGTTTTTTTATAATCATTCTGGTTCTTTTTTCTGTGGGGACTATAAATTTATGTCATGCTCAGGATAGACGTATTGAGTTAACCGACATAAAAGTAAGAAACTCTGCCAGTCACACCCTTATAGATATAAGAACAAACCAGCCAGTAGATTTTCTTTATTACAATCTTAAAAACCCACCAAGATTAGTTATAGATTTTGTCGGTACCAATATATATTCTCAAGAGCCGGAAGTATTAATTTTTGTACATGGTAACATCCGAGAAATTAAAAGCGTTTTGTATTCTACTTCCGGGGAAGATCCAAAAATTGATTCGTTGGTACTTAAATTTAAACCAAATGTCGCGGTGAGAATAAAAAAGGACAAGAATAGGATATTGCTTCAGGTTAAAGAGCATAGTGTTATATCTAAGGCCAATGATTTCAATAATACTAAACGTATCCGAGCTAACCTTTTAGCTAGTCGAATAGCTGAGAATAAAAAAACGACTTTTATGGCACGCGGCAGTCAAGAATCTTTTGTTACAGCTGACGGATATTCGCAAGTTAGTGATTTTATTTTGGCATCCTCCGCGGATGAGATTACTTCTCCCGGTTTTTACATTTGGACTCTTTATGAAGTTTCGATTAAAGAAAAAATGCGGGAATTCGCGGTGCTTGATGATATAGCTTTTCTTTCTACTGAAAGCAATAATCAGGAAAGTTTCATAAATCTCGCAAAAATAACTTCAATACAACAAGCTTCCGCGCGCATTGAGAATAAGAAAACTATTTTTAATTCATCTACTCTAAGAACGGGTTTTAATTTAGTATTAATTGTTAGTTTAATTTCTCTTGTTGGCTATAAATTGAAACGGCACGCTAAAGCAACGTCACATCAAAAACAACTACCGGATGTTGA
>CBDUVS010000066.1:0-6431 GCA_965370735.1 uncultured bacterium
TCAGGCAATTTGCTGTACTGCACCTCAAAAAGAGAAACATACTTTTTGCTATCCTTGATATTGCTATCACAGATAGTATCTTCCGCGTCCTGGAAAACACCTAATAATTTCGGAGCAACCATTGCCAGGAGGAAGCCCATAATCATCAGCACCACCAGGATTTCCAGCAGTGTAAAACCTGCTTTTCCTTTTTTCTTAAACTTACTCATTTTTTTCTCCTTTTTACCCCGTTAGAGAAAATTCTCTAATGGGGTGTTATCCTGCAAGATACTTACTCTTTAAGTCATTCTCGCGTATATTCGTTAATTTTTTAATAGTATACATACTCCTTCAGCGCCTTGCTGACAGGATCTAAATTATCTTTTTTTAACATCACCTCCTTCTGTCTTCTGTTTTTTGATAATTTACTACAAACCGGTACTGTTTGCCGCAATAGATAATTACTTCCTTTTGCCCGCGGCGCAAGATACGAATATCTATCTTAATCTCACCATAGCCGTTGTGAGCAAATATTTCATCATAAAGCTCAAGGAGTTTCGCTTTAACTTCCTTATTTGTAGAACCCTTTTTAGCAATATCTATAGCCATTTTAAGCCCTATTGTTTTTTATACTCAAACAGTCTGTCTAATGGTAAATTTATAAAGTCATTTTTAAGTTTTTGCTTAGTTAATATAAACGTCTTTTTCTCATCTTTTGTCGCGATATTTCCAAATAATACCTTCTTCCTTAGACTGAAAAATTTTTCTGAGCCTTCTGAAAATATTTCTTCTTTCACTTGGATTCTGACCTGCTCGCCGGTAGATTTTCGAATAAAGGTAAATACCCAGTTGTCTCTTGAGAGATTTTTAATATCTGTTCCTTGCGGTAATTTAAGGGCAAAATCTCCTCTTGTCTTTGCTCGAGTAATGAATTCAAAGCAGTCCTGAGAACCCTGTGTAGGAAGCGCGCTGATAATCTTAAAATTTTCTCTTCGAGGTATCTCATCATTCCAAAGTTGGAATATGGCAAGCTGTGTAGCCCTGAAAGCCGCTGTTACACAAAGACAAACATCTCCATGAAATTTGCCCGCGTCTTCTATAGAAAGTATTAGCAGATTCTCTTCATCATAGACTGAAATACATTTTGGCCTAACTGATTGAGATACAGAAATGTCCTTTTTAGAATCAGCTAAACTTACTCCTAAGCTCCCAATTCCCAACACTAAAATCAAACCAACTATTACTAAAAAATTCCTCTTCATAATTTCTTTCAATATTTTACTCTTTATTCGGTTTCTAAAAACTAAGTGCTAAAGAGCATACTGTTCCCAAAGCAAGGCTCGCGAAAGTTACCTTCGGGTTTTCCCTTATTTTAGCAGCCGGGATTAATTCATCTATAGAGATATAAGTCATAAAACCGGCTGCCATTGCTAAAGAACTCCCTAAAAGAGATAATGAACCCTCCTTTAAAAAATGGTAGCCAACAATAAAACCAAGTACTTCAAAGAGGATTGTTCCAACAATAATGATAAAAGATTTCATCCTTTTTTTAGTTAGACCATATAAAGGAACAATAGTAGCAATATTCTCAGGCACATCCTGCGCGGCAATCCCCATGGCAATCATAATTCCCAATTCCGGGCGAAGAGCAAACCCAACCCCGATAGCCAATCCTTCAGGAAAATTATGCAGGGCAATGCCGGTAACCAGCATACTAACCGCCTTTTTAAAAGAGTGTTTTTCATCCTTAAATAGTCCGGGATTAACATGAGGTAATATATAGTCTACCCCTCTCATTATGAATATTCCCGCTAAAAAAGAAAGTATCACTAAATAAAAAGGTGCAACATTAACTGCCTCAGGCATCAACTGGAAGAATGAAATACCAAGCATCATTGAAGCGGAAAAAGCCAAAGAAGCATATAAAAAGGCCTTCGTGGGTTTTCTTAGTAAACCAATCAAAGAACCCAGAGTTTGCCCGACAAATATCAGCACTACTATCAACAACATGTATTTCATTTTAGCATCTGCCCTATTCCCCTGCCCCAATCTTTCACTTTTTCAAGTTCAGATTCCACATCTCCATCAATTTTTAAAGAATCTATAATAATTTCCGCGCCGCAATTTTTTAACGTATCCTCTAAAACATCAACGGCTTTACAAAATTGAGGATACACACTATCTCCGGGCCCAAAACAAGCGGCTTTTTTACCGTCAAGCTTTATATTTCTCATCTCTTCTTCAAATGAAATAAAATCATCTTGTAGTTCACCATCTCCCCATGTTGAACAACCTAATACAATAGCGTCATAATCTTTTAATTCTTCAGGATTTACCCGCGCTACATTCTTGATGATTACCTCTACTTCTGAAGATTTCAATCCTTCATCTACGAATTTAGATAAGGTTTCGGTATTTCCTGTTGTACTTCCATAAATAATAATAACTTTTGCCATTTTTATTACTCTCCTGTTTAACTTGCCTGTATAGCTGTAATATCTCTGGTTTTTCCAAAATGTTTGGTTAAAGACCCTATATAAGGTAGGGGGTTTCTTTGATTCTCTACAAACCTTAAAAGGACTTCTTCCGCCTTTTTGTATGCATGCATAAGCTGCATTGATTCCTTTGGCGTGCCAAACACCTGCCAGCGGCCCGTCGCGGTTAAAGGCATACTTCCTTTTTCAATAAAGCCCTTTACATCTTTTAAAGGATAACCTAAAAATATACCTATCTCGTGAGGGAAAAAGTTATCGCCTCTGCCGGATGCGCAAAAACGATTTTTTAACATTTTTAAATATTCTTCTATGGCCTCACATGAAGAATATCCATAGTTATTAAGGAGGATAAGATTTTCCGGTTGTCTAATCGTACTATAAAGAAGTTCCGGATTGTAAAACAGCACTTGCTTTCCCCAAGAGGTATTTTTAAATTCTTTGAATGAAATTTTGAGTGTCCCTGCTATATCGGCCTTTTGTTCATTCCATAAATCACAGCAGTTCTCTCTGTTAGAGTTCTTATAATTGCCTAAGCAAAGCAAGCAGGAGGGTTTGAGTTTTACTAAAACCGGAGCAAGCTTCACCATAATATATTTTAATAGATAGCTTTGTTGATCTTCTTTCATCGAGCACTCTAAAAGTGACATTATATTAATCCCTCTTTTTCCGTATCTCCGCCCATGGTCAAATCAGCCAAATGCTCATCCATCAACACAGAAACTCCTTCCTTAACCATTGAAGCAAAAGCAAAAAAGGCCTCTTCCGGAAAACGCAGAGATATACCTTTATAAAAAAAGTGGATATGAACTGCTCCGCAGGTACATCGCCGAATATCCCCAATTCCCTCTTTTTGTGTAAGTACTAAATCTCGTTTCATGCGGTTAACCTCTTTGTTTGATTCACAAAACTATATTAGGTGCTTCTAACATTCAAAACAAAAAAAATATATCTCTTTATTAGATAAACCTTTGTTTGTTAGATAAGCTTAACAAATACAAATTATTTTGTCAAGGTTTTTTTAGATATAATAAAATCACGATATTCTCGCAAAAATATTCACTCTCTAGTCTCTTCTAAATCTAATTTATTATATTTAACATTCAGGTTCATCCGCCGGCAGCCGGTGACGAAAAGGCCCGGGTTTTAATCGGGCCCAATCACTTGTTATCTACGATATTTCTTGAAGTTCTTCTTCTGCCATACACGCGAAGTTTATCGCTCAAAACTTTAATCGATTAATATAAAACTATCCTTTAATCTGATATCCCTTGATGATGAACCTATTAATACTTCAAACTCTCCCGGTTCAGCTACCCATTTCTTTTTTGCCTCATCATAAAAAGATAAAGATTCTTTATTAAGTTTTAAGGTTAGAGTCTTCTTCTCCCGCGGCGCAAGGTTTATCTTTTTAAACGCCTTAAGTTCTTTCGGAGGCCTTTGAAGAGATGATTGTTTGTCATATACGTAAAGCTGAACAACCTCTTTACCTTCACGGTTGCTTGTATTTTTAACATCAACTTTAATAGTGACGACTCCATTTTTCGTCTCTTTAGGGCTTATAACCAAATTTGAATACTCAAAATTTGAATAAGATAGCCCGTGACCGAAAGGAAATTGGGGTTCAATATTATTTTCATCATAATGCCTGTAACCCACGAATATTCCTTCTTTATAGTGTACCTTGCCGCGGCTTCCGGGATAATTTCCATAAGAAGGATTGTCCCGCAACTTTTTAGGCAGTGTCACAGATAACTTTCCGGAGGGATTAACATCACCAAAAAGAACATTTGCTATCGCGTTGCCACCTTCCATACCCGGATACCATGCTTCAATCGCGGCGGGAACGTCATTTATCCATTTTTGCATCTCAACGGGAGTTCCATTTATTAAAACTACAATTGTATTTTTATTAACAGCACTTACAGCCTTTATAAGTTCATCCTGCCCTTCGGGAAGCTTCATATTTCTTTTATCAACGCCTTCGCCTTCTATTAAATTATTAAGCCCGGCAAATATAATAGCAACATCAGCCTTTTTTGCCGCCGCAACCGCCTTTTGCTGCATATCCTTACCCGGCGGTACCCATCCAAATTTCATCATCGCTCCACCGGCGTTTTCGTAATATTCAATACGTATATCGTACTTCTTTCCTTCGATAAGCTCCAATACGCCTTTCTTCGCTTCCGGGCCATGGTCTCCCCAGTTGCGAACAACAAGCTTATTATCAATATACAAACGGCTTCCGTCGTCACTCAGCAAACTTAAATCATAACGCCCCGTTTTCGGAGGAACAAGTTTTCCGGTCCAGCGAACAGAAAAACTATCATTCTTTATGCCTTTAGTCGGAGAATTTCCCGCCCAATCGAAATTAATTATTTTATCCACTCTTGTAAGCACGGGTTTTCCCTTGCAATCTTTATTATTAAAGTATTCGCCCTTTAAACCAAACTCTTCAGAATCTTCCGACGGCCTGAACGCTGAGGAGGGTATTTCATTCACCTCATTCGGCATATTGCAACCTTTCGCGTAATTGATTGTTATCGCGCCGCCGCACTTATTTTTTAATCCTTCAAGAGGGCTTATAGAATATGGAGGGCCTACCTGTGAGCTTCCTCCTCCACCATGGCGCACCTGCGAAACATTGGGGCCTATAGCGGCTATTGACTTAATTTTCCTAAAGTTTAGCGGCAAAACATTGTTTTCATTTTTTAATAAAACCATACCGCTCTCGGCAACTTCTCTTGCTAAATTCTGATGTTCTTTAGAATTAACCGAGCCCTTAAACTTCTTATTTACGTCATCAAATAATCCAAGCTTGTATTTTACACGCAAAATCCTTCTCACTTTATCATCTATAACTGATTCCTTTAGCCGATCGTTCCTTATGGCCGGTGAAAGCTTTGCTCTTATAAAATGATAACCCGGGCCCGGCATTTCCATATCACAACCTTCATTTGCCGCTTTCATACCATGGATTATACCCCACCAGTCAGAGACAACAAAACCCTTAAAATCCCATTCATTTTTAAGTACATCTATAAGTATATGAGAATTTTCACAACAGTAAGAACCGTTTATCTTGTTATACGCGCCCATTATAGTAAAAGTATCCGCTTCGCGTACCACCGCCTTAAAAGCCGGAAAATATATTTCTCTTAAAGCTCTTTCGCTTATTTCAACGCTTATTTTTGCTCTATCCCATTCCTGGTTATTAGCGGCAAAGTGCTTTGTAGAAGTTGCTATATTTTGACTTTGAACACCTTTGACATAGCCAACCGCAAGTCTTCCTACAAGATAAGGGTCTTCTCCAAAACTTTCAAAATTCCGCCCGCCAAGCGGAGTCCTGTGTATATTAATACAAGGCCCTAAAATCAGGTTTCTCCCTTTAGCCCTTGTTTCTTCAGCCAGAGCGACACCAACCTTTTCCGATAAATCTTCATCCCAGGTGCAGCCCAGCGTAACAAGCGTAGGAAAACATGTTGCCTTGCCATACATATCCCTTATGCCATGAGGCCCGTCAGTCATTAATAATGGCGGAATTCCAAGGCGCTCATTTGTTTTTCCATCCATAAAGTCTTTACCGCAAACTTCATCTATTTTTTCTTCAAGGGTCATTCTGCCAAGAAGGTCATCTATTCTATCTTCAAGCGGCACACTGGAATCCTTATAAGGAAAGTCCTCCGCGCAAAAAGCTAAATAGTCACCAACCGTTACCGTCACCAGAACGGCAAATACAAAAATAACCAACGTTTTCTTTAAATATTTTAGTGTATGCATATCCTTCCTATCCTTTATATAAGTTTAGTTTAGAAGTTTACTTCTTTACAATATAACTTTTGCATAAGCAATAAACACCTATCCCCGTTCTCGCGGCTATTGTAGCGGCAAATAATTGCGCTATAAACCACATTGAGGCTCCACCGCCTTGAGACGTAACGAAATATTCACTATAGAGCA
>CBDUVS010000067.1:0-6408 GCA_965370735.1 uncultured bacterium
TCATCATCAACAACAAAAATGAGTTTCTTTTTTTCCATAATAAAATCCTTTCATTAATAAAATTAAACAATAAAACGATTAACCGCCTCTATGGCCGGCACCCGCAAATTTTAAAATATCAACAACTAAAACTCTACTGTTTATATCTTCCTTTCACCTAATTCAATTGTAAAAGAGAAGGTTGCCCCTTTGCCAAATTCTGCCTCTGCCCAAATTTTTCCCTTATGCGCGTTAATTATTTCTTTTGATATAGCAAGGCCCAAACCCGTACCCCTCGTTTTTCTTTCAGAACCCTTTAAAGCTTGCCCAAACCTATGAAACAGTTTTTTCATATCTTCTTTTTTTATGCCAAAGCCCGTATCGGCAACAGAAACTTTTATCACTTCATCTTCTTTCTGAGTTGCTATGCCTATGCTTCCTTTTTCGGTAAACTTTAACGCGTTATGCATTAGATTAGTTAAAACCTGAATTATTCTATCTCTATCAAAAACCGCTTTAGGTAAATCTTTACCAAGATTTAACTCAAGCTTAAGTTTCTTTTTCTTAAGGAGCGGCTCCATTTCTTTGGAAACTTCATTAACAACGTCATTTATATCATTTTCTTCCATCTTAAATGTCATTTTACCCGCTTGCAGCTTTTGAAAATCTAATACGGCGTTTATTAATCTGGCCAGTCTTTCTACATTTTTTTTAGCTATATTGAGAAAGTCTTTCTGCTCCTTATTAAGCTTGCCGGTAACTTCATCATAGACAATTCCAATACCTTCTTTAATTGCGGTCAGGGGTGTTCTTAGTTCATGTGACACCATAGAAATAAACTGGGATTTAATTTCTATCGCTTCTATCATCTTTTTCTGCGCTTGCTTATTTTCAGCCTCAACCTCCATTAAACTTTCCGTCATCTTATCAAAAGCCCGGGAGAGCTGGCCTATCTCATCTTGAGCGTTAGTACCAACTTTATAATCAAGATTACCCTCAGCTATAATCTCAGTTCCCTTATGAAGTTTATCGATGGGTTTTGTTATTATTCTTGATATTATACGCCCTATAATGCTGGCTATTACAGGCGCGAAGCAAAGAATGGCTATTAATATCCATCTTAACCTGCGCAAAGGCGCAAAAGCTTCAGATGCGTCAATTTCAGCTAAAAAACACCACTTAACATCTGGAATGTATGTGTGCGTGCCAAGAACATCAATACCTCTATAGTTAGTAAAAATAGCTATCTTTTCATTGTCTATTTCGATGCCCTTTGCGTATTCAAAGCAATAACGTAAATTTAAAGAATCTACTTTTTGCCTTAATAACGCTGTCTCATCAAACCATGAAGGACTAATTATAATTCCATTTTCATTAACAAGGTATGTTTCCCCTGTTTTACCCAATCCGAGCCTGTTAGTAGTTATTTCAAATAATTCTTTTCCATTAAAATCAACAACAAGAACTCCGGCAAACTCACCCTTTAAAAAGATGGGTGTCGCGATACTAATAACAATACCCCCGGTAAATTCAGAAATGTGTACATCTTGAATGAAGGTACCGCTCTTGCCATTTATATAAATTTCATGAATACTTTTATCAACACCTGCGTCATTATGGCTAGATGCAATTATTGTGCCATTTTTTTTCAAAACCCTAATACAAGAAACAGCCGGATGAACCTGTAATGTATTTTTTATTCTTCTATTAACTTGTTCTATTCTTTGAGTATAATCTTTAGTTACGTCCATTGCGTCTATGAAGGAAACTCCAACTGATAACGTTAGGACGTCTTCTTTATAGCCTTCTAATATTAATTCTATAAATTGTGCTCTTGACTCAACTGTTGCGATTAAATGGTTCAATATCTTTTCTTGCAAAATATTTCTAGCTATAATGTAAAAAATTAGAGTTGTAATAACCATAAGAATCGTACTTACTACCAAAAACAAAAAGCTTATCTTTTTGCCTATTTTCATTATAATCAGATTCCTATAGTTAACCGCGTATAACAAATAAAATATATGAATTCCCGCGCGCCCTTAAATCCACAGCCTCCTGAATATACGAAGAATTACTTACTTTTAAAATAAAAATAGAGCATCTGCTAATACCGTTTACATGAGCTTTAAACGTGTCGCCTGAAATTGCAATTTTTACGTTTTTTATTCCGCTTCTGTTTCAATGAAGCGTTAATTAGAATACTCATCTTTCATTCGCTTCATCTATAAAGACTCTATGGATTTCATATAAAAGGCTATCAATATTATAAGGTTTCGTAAGGTAACCCTGAATACCTTCTTTAAAGAGTTCTTCTTTATATTTTGGGTCATCCATTCCAGTAAGAACTAATACGGGAGTAAAGCGTGTGTGTGATGTAAGTCGTATTTTCTTTAAAACTGAAAGGCCATCACCGACAGGAAGTATTAAATCTAAAATAATCAGGTCAGGGGTTTCTTTGCGCGCAAGCCGTAGGCCAATGCGGGCATCGTCCGCGCAAATAATATCATAACCATTTGCTGTTAATATTTCGGCAAGAATTTTTTGGACATTAATTTCATCTTCAATTATAAGAATTTTTTTCATAAGCTTACCCTTTATTCTAATTTTACCACAAAAATTAAAGAGTTAACATAAAATACGCGCTTTCATTTTTCAATTACAGCGTTCTTTCAAACCACTTGCTAATTAAGCCCATAAATTCCGCCTCATGCCCTTTCATAAGGTATTCCGCGTGAAGGCCGCCTTTTATAACCTCAATCTGCTTTTTCTCTGAGGCGCACTTATCATACAAAAGCTTTGAATGCCACGGGCGAACAACCCAATCACGACTGCCATGAATAAACAGAGCCGGAATTTTTATCTTTCTAATTGACTCCGATGGTTTTTTCTTCTTAAACCAAAACGGCCCCGGCCTGATACCTTTACCCGTTCTACCCTCCTTAGAAAAAGCGTACATAATCTCCTCCTGCCAATCCAACTCCCAAAAATCTAAATCAATTTTGTTAACATCGCTGGGCCCGCTCACGCAAACAAATGAATTAACAGGATTAGGATAAATGAAACTGTTAATTGATATGGCTGCCCCAAATGAAAAACCAATAAGGCCTATTTTTTTATACTTAGAAGTTAAAAAATCATATACAACCCTTAAGTCCTTATCTTCTTTGCTTGAGAAACAAAAAACGCCTTCGCTTTGCCCATGGCCTCTAAAGTCAAATATAAACACATCAAATTTCTCGGCAAGCCTGCTTGAAATATCTTTGAAAATTTTATTGCTTTTGCTGGTACTAAATCCATGGGCAATAATTATCACCTTTTCAAATCCGCTTTGATAATGGTGATATGAAATTTTTACTCTATCAGATGTTAATAGTTGCCCTGAAGAATGCATAGCTATGTCTCCGCTTTATCTTAAAACCTCATTAATTTATACCAACTATATATATTAAGTTTGTCTTTTCTTTGGGCTATAGAAGCCGCAATCTCACACAAAACAACTTTTTCTCTAGAATTTAAATCATTATTGTTTATAGCTTGGCGCATATGATTAGCTCCGGCATAATCATTATTTTTTATGCAAATAGCAGCTCCAATTAATTTTAGGGATGAATTCTTCTTATTATAAGACATGGCTTTTTCTAATAAACTGCAAGCGGTCTTAACGCTGCGCGTCTGATTATGTGGGCTAATTATAAAAGCTATACTTAAATTAGCAGCCCAAACAGGATCTCTTAAACCGATTTTATCAAAAGCTTTTAAGGATGATTTTAACCGGTTTACATCTCCTGATAAAATTGACGCGTAGGCAATTTGACAAAAATAGTTCTCAAGATTTTTCGAATATTGCAGATTTTTTAATCTATATTTAGAAAAGCTCTTATAGTCAACTAAAATTTCATTTATCATTTTACGCGCTTGATACGCTTGCCAAGTACAGGGATTATTCAGTTCAGTCAAAAGACATTCTTCAAAAACTACAGACCCTTTACCCAGGCTGTAATCAGTCCGCCACTTAAGAGTTAATTGTTTAGCTAAACGCGTATCAATCTGAAGAGCTGTTTTTCTGTTATCAATAAGCCATAAAAACGCTTCCTCTGTTATTGACATTGGCGGCTGAGTACGCTTTGCCTTAAAAACCCAGTCCTTTATTATTACCTCATGTGTTGCGAGGAATTTTTTATCATGAATAAGCTGCTTCTTTAGAGTCTCATCATATAGGCCATATGCCCTGGCAATCATCAAAGTTTTTCTAAACTGATACCAGTCGCTATATACTACTCCTAAGCCGCCGCAGCAAGAATAAATTCCCGCAATCTGCTCCTTGAAACAACGTTCAGCCATAAAAGCGGTTTGTGAATTATTAAAGATACCGGCTACATATTGAGCTGAAGGATCAAAGGACAACCTTGAAAAAACATCTAAAATAACAGCATATGCCTCCCCTCTCAATTTCATTAAATTTGATTTGTTATTAGTATTTATAAAAACTATACTTAATTGAAGTTTTTCAGACAGCTCAATGTAATCTTTAAGTTGATTCTCATTATCCGCGAATACATAAACTATCGGAAGGAAATTATTGTCGCTGTAAGTTTCAGGTAAATATAAAACATAACTATAGCCTTCAATAACAACTGTTTTTATTGTTTTTTTCACCTGGGTCTTAATATTTATTTTAGGCCAGGAAGGATTAAGAAGTTGTTCTGAATACTTTTTCTCAGCAGATTCAAACTTATTTTTTAAACGCTGGTTTTCCTCATCGCTTTCTTTTATTATCTCTTTTATGCCATCCCTTTTATAGACCAAGAACCCAGAGCTTAAAAGAACTTTTATCTCAGACTCATTTTCATTAATAATAATGACTCTTAAGGTCGTGTCGTCCCTTAGAATCAATTTATCAGAAAAGCATTTCGCCTGAAACAATAGAATAATAATTGAACATACATAAATTATCTTTACCGCGAATTTCATTATTATTATGCTCTTTATTGACTTACGCCTATAGGTTGAGGCTTATAATACCTTAGCACGTAGGGTATCTGCCTTTTAATGTTTTCTATCCTGCTCTCAGGAGCCGGGTGAGTTGACAAAAATGTGGGAGGCCTGCTTTGATTATTACTCTTAAGCCGGCTCCATAAGCCAACAGCTTTTCCGGGGTCATAACCGGCGCGCGCCATTAATACTAATCCTATATGATCAGCCTCGGTTTCCTGTAGCCGGCTGTAAGGTAACATAACCCCTAAATTTGCCCCCACTCCATAAGCCAGTAGAAAAAACTGTTGTGTCTTTTTAGGTTTTTCATTCATGGCAGCAGCTAAAGTTGCTCCTCCAAGTTGCAATAAAAGTAGCTGGCTCATCCTTTCTCCCCCGTGGTTAGCCAAGGCATGCGCCACCTCATGAGACATTACTACCGCCAGGCCATCTTCGTCCAGCGTATATTTCAATATACCGCTGTATATACCTATCTTTCCTCCCGGTAAACAAAAAGCATTCGCGTTTTCATCATCGTCAATTAAAATAAACTGCCAATTGTATTCACGTAATTCCCGATGCATGCCGTTTTCACGCATGAAGCTTTCCGCGGACTCAGCAATCCTCACTCCCACACGATTTACCATTTCAACTTTTTCTTTATCATGAGATAATTTCTCCTGATGAAGCAGTTGCTCATAGCTGTCTTGTCCCAAGGAAAGCATTTGGTATTGAGAAACTAAAGATAACTGCTTGCGGCCGGTTATTGGAACTGTCGCGCAGCCCAAAAGGAAGAGAAGGATAATAATACATATTATCCCGGCGGTAATATTTTTATTATCTACAAACAGTTTCATTTGTTTTAATATATCACGCATTAAACTAAATATAAAGATAAAAAAAATGGGAAATCTTTATAAGATTTCCCATTAAAAATGATTCAAATATTGTTTTTTACGATCTATTTTTACTTATTTTTTTCCTTTTTTTCTCTGAAGGCTTAGTATAATGCTGCTTTTCCCTATATTCCTTCAAAATACCCTCTTTCTTGCAGCGAATTTTAAACTGCTTAAAAGCCCTCTCGAAGTCATCACCTTTTACTGTTACATGTGCCATGAAAAATCACCCTTTAATATGTTTTAACTTATTGTTAAATAATAAGTTAAGCTTATCTTGCTTTTTTAAAAGTTATTAAGTTACATTCGCGTGAAAATAACTATACCAAAAAAAAGTTACAATGTCAAGGCAAGATAGAAAAAAGATAAAACCCGCAAGTTCATGCTTCAGGCCTTAATTATTATTGATTTTACACTGAAAACTACAGTTTAGTAACTTTACCGGCTTGCTTTCCTTTAGGAGTGTCAAATATTTTAACTCTGCTCTTATCCAATCTCCTCAATGGCCTTATTCACCAAAGTCACAAAAGTCATAACACTTGAACCGCCAACCAAAACA
>CBDUVS010000068.1:0-6389 GCA_965370735.1 uncultured bacterium
TCGGCCCGTCAAAGTAATCTCCACTGTATCCACGATACCGTCTGACGGCTGGCTTGTGTCGGAATACGCAAACTGCAAACTACTAAATTCAACAGGTAACACATTTAGGGACTGCCACGTAAAGTCACTATCCGGTTCACCCGTGTTAGCATTCCTAATATACACCAAAACGGCGTCATCCAACTTAAAGCGATACTCTTCGCCATCTTCAACCACTCCATTGCTGTTTTTATCTACCGTGTAAGCAATCTTTGAAGCCTCGCTTATGGTTAAGCCAAAAAGTCCGTCACTTTCAGGTTCATATCCCGCCTTTCTAATATCTTCTATCATCACGTCCATCGCTAATCTCATACTTCTTTCCAACTGTGACTTTCGGCTTTGGGCGATATTTAAATTCTGCTGGTTCAAATAAAAAACAAAACCGCCGAGAAAAATAATAGCGGCAACAGAGGACGTAATCAAAAATTCTATAAAAGTAAGGCCCTTATTTTTGTTTAATATCCCTGACATTTAAAGATTAGCTTTCGCTGTCGTTAAGGTTATTGAATGTACTCTTGATAAACCGGAAGAAAATGTTACCGTAACATTGATCGTTTTCAATCCAGCCGATTCACTAACACTACAGCTTCTGGTATATATATCATTTACTGTTTCATCGCCTGTAGGGACGATGCTCTTGTAAGGGGCAGCTTTAAGCTCTTCCAGCTTATCCTGCGCCAAAAAAGAAGCAACTGACAAATGACGCCCATACACTCTACTCTGAGTAGCACTAATAAAACCACGAGTAGTACACGCTACAGCGATAGCAATAATAGCTACGGATATCATTAATTCTAAAAGAGTAAAACCTCCATAAGAACAAAAAACCCTCAAACGCCGCTAATATTTACCGCGAGGCCCGCTCACGCCTATAGCCGGGTTTGTGATTATATCTGTCTTTCGCACACCAATTTCCATTTCATATCAACTTTATCTGAAACCTTAACCAACAACCCGCAAGAAACTTCTTACTATTTTTTTCCTTGCCCATTTTACTTCATCTTAGTATAAGATTACCATATAAAAATCATTTCGTTAAAACGAATACCAAGAAAAAACCGGAAAAAAATTTATAGCTTAAATTTTCTAAAATTCTCTTTTTTAAGAGGTGATGCTTCTATTATAATAATCTCGCCCTCCGGCATCAAAAGGCTGATACTTACGGGGCCCTTATTTTTTGTATAGGCAGCTAATATACCGGCCGCCAGATTCTGAAGATTAGCCGCGGCTTCTTTATTAAGGATGGCTGAGGGGCCGGGAATATCGCGGGACTTTAAGAGTATGCTTGCCCCACTCCTCAACTTTTCGATAAGCTCATTGTCTTCTTCGTCTCTTCCGACGATTAATTTTGTAAATTTATCAAGGCGAAAATGGCGTCCCGCCTTTAAGAGCTTTACATTATAAAAATTAAACTGTTTGTGTGTTATTAAATCCTTAACCTTTTGGCAAAATTGGCTATCGGTTAATAGGCATCCGCTCCCGGGGGTTTGATAGTTTTTTATTTTCATTCTTTTGGCCATCTCAAACTGTCTTTTTCTCGAACGTCCATTAATATCAAACAATTTTTCTCTAATCACCCGGCCTTCTCTTTCAGGAACAGTCTCCGCTAAGAGTTTGGCAGATAGCGGCCGCAATACCAAACCTTTCACGGAAGCTTCTTTGTCTATTAATGAAAGGGTGTTTTTCATCTGGGACATGGGACGCTCACCAAGAACATCACCCGTAACGATAAACTCAGCCTCTTCCTCTCGCATAACCTTCTTAGCAGTTTTCAACATAAACGAATGACAATCTATACAAGGATTGAGATTTTTGCCATATCCAAACTTTGGCTGCTCAATAATTTTAAAATAAGGTTTAGAGTCCGATAAATCAATTACGCGGCACTTAATATTAAACTTATCGCAGGCCTGCTTAGCGGTTTCCAGGTAAGCATCTGAGGGCATAAAGGGAAGTTTGAAAATAAGACCTATAAGATCAACGCCTTCATCAAGAATTAACCTGGCAGCTAAAATACTATCTAAGCCGCCGCTTATTAATGAGATTGCTTTAACCAAGAGAATCCCTCAACACTGATCATATAAATGCCAACCGCGATTAGCGAAGAAATAATTACACCTATAAATATACTAAGAAAAGCATACTTAATCTTTAATTTAAAAAGGACCGCGGCTAATGCCCCAGTCCAAGCTCCGGTGACAGGAAGAGGCACAGACACAAACAGGATTAGCCCTAAGGACTCATAGCGCTCAACCAACGCAGCCTTTCTTTTTGTGCGTTCAAAAAGCCTATCAAAAAAAGACCTCCATAGCCTAAAATGCCTCAACTTGCCGCAAACGGGTTCAACAAAAAGCAATATTGGTATAACCGGTACCATATTCGCCAAAATACATATTAAAAAAGCTTTCTGAAGCCCAATATCCATCTGCGCGTGGGCAATTAAAATAGCATATCGTGCTTCCACAAAAGGAAACGCGGCTAGTATGGCCGCTATCAACTCTTTAGAACCGATATTATATATTAAATAAGTATAGATACTTTCTATAAAAAATTTTACCATAAAAAGATTACCATCCCCGCTTCCCGACTAATGGGACAAAAATACAAGAATCATAATAATTTTCAATGATTCCTTTGCCTTTCTTTTTAACTCTCAGTATACGCTGCATATACATTTCTCCTACGGGTATCACCAATCTACCCCCGTCTGCTAATTGATTAATAAGCTCTTCCGGCACCTTGGGTGCCGCGGCAGCTACTAATATAGCATCAAACGGTGCCTTATCTTCCAGCCCGCAGCTACCATCGCCGCATATTAATTCAACGTTGTTTATTCGAAGTTTCTTAAGATTAGATTTAGCCTGCCCGGCTAACTCAACAAAGCGTTCAATCGAATAAACTCTCTGAGCGATTTTTGAAAGAATTGCCGCCTGATAACCGCTTCCCGTACCGACGTCAAGGACATTGTCCGTCTTTTTTAAAGATAAAAGCTGCGTCATCATAGCCACCATATAGGGCTGTGATATTGTCTGATCCTTATCAAGAGGCAAAGGGCAATCATCATAAGCCATACTCCTTAAATCCGGCGAGACAAACTCTTCCCTGGGAACATCCCTAAATGCTCTTATAACCTGCTCATCAAATATACCTCTGGCGATGAGCTGTTTATTAATCATATCGTTTCTTAATTGTAAAAAATTTATCATTTCTGAAAATAGACGTTAAAAAGCAACCTTATAAATCTGAACGTATCAATAAAGGGATTAATATAGCTTTTTTCTTCGCGATAAACAGTGGAGATAGGAATGGAATCAATTTTATATCCTTTGCGGCTTGCTTTAATAAGCATTTCCGATTCTATTTCATAATTTGAAGATTTCAAATTAATATTATCGAAAACATTTTTTTTAATCAATCTAAACCCGCATTGAGAATCGGGAATATTTTGACGGCAAATTTTAGAAATGACTCCTGACATAAATTTATTCGTTAGCTTACGCAAGAGAGGCATCTGTTCTGTATCAGTCATTCTATTACCAATAATAACAGGTGTCATGGTTTGGTTATATCTACTTATAAAGTTATTAATTTCTTCCGGTTTGTGCTGAGCATCTGAATCCATTATAATAACTAAATCATAATCTAAATCTCTAATATGTTCTAATCCCGTCCTTATGGCCGCCCCTTTTCCTTTATTCGTGTCATGCCTAAGAACTTCTACCTTAGATTCTAACGCTATTTCAGCTGAACGATCGGTAGAACCATCATCAACAATTATAATTTTTATTCCTAACTGAGTTATTTTATCAATCAATATTTTTAAATGATCAGCGCTATTATATACCGGCATCAATACAACGTTACTCATTTAATTATTCCAAACCTTATGATACATAAGCCATTGCGTTTTATGATGGCTTATATAATCCTCTATTACCACTAAACATTTTTTTAATAATTTATTAATTTCATCGCCCTGCTCATTAGATATATCAGGCATAATAGCTTTCTCAAGACTAAAAATAAATGTGTTGTCGGGCTGTCTTACCATAAAAGTGGGGATAATGGGAGTATTCATACGATAACTAAAATAAGCGGCTCCTCGAGGCATTTCCGCAATCTTTCCAAAAAATCTTATTTTTTCTCCATGCTTTCCATGCTTTGAGTAATTCTTATCACCAACTGTAGCGAGTATATGATTATTTTTTAATGTATTAAAACACATTTTAATACCTACACCGGTATTAATCGACTTAACCCCCCTATCTTTTCTTTTTTTATCAAAGAAGTTGTTAACTGCCTTAGCTCGATGCTTTAACCGGATAACCTCTAATTTATAACCTAAAGCGGGTAAAATAGCCGCTCCCAATTCCCAATTTCCCAAGTGCGCGCTCAACGAAATAGCTCCTCTACCCAACTTGAGGCAATTGTCGAGGTTTTCCAACCCTACAATTTTTACTTTCTTCTTAATAAATTCATCATCTATATTGGTAAACCTAAAAAATTCAACCAGATATTTCCCAAAATTCTCATAAACTCCGCGCGTCAACTCTGCTACCTTTTGCTGATCAAAAGTTTCTCCCTTTGACTGCAAAACAGTCCTTAAGTTTTCACTCACAATTTTTTTACCTTGCAGTGAAAAATAATATCGCACTAGAGCCACCTGTTGAGAAAAGCTATAAGCTTTATCAAGCGGTAGTGATTTGGCTATATATTGACCTAGACGATAAAAAGAATCTGCTATCATTTTTTACTTAGAGAAATTTTACTCATGATATACTTTAGTCTTGCATATCGAAAACTTTTTTAATGCGTTTTAATGCCTCTTTTAAGCGCGCCTCGCTATCAACCAAAGCAATTCTTATATAGCCTTCGCCATATTCTCCAAATCCGGTACCGGGCGCCACTCCGACACCAGCTTCTTTCATTAATAATGATGCAAATTCCATGGATGTTAAAGCGCTATATTTCAAAGGAATACGAGCCCAAATATAGAATGTAGCTTTAGGCTTGTTGACTCGCCAACCGATTTTGTTCATACCGTCAACAAACAAATCTCGTCTTTTTTTATAAATTTCCACATATTTTTTTACGCATTCCTGCGAACCTGTCAACGCTTCTATTCCCGCATACTGCACAGCCCGGAATATACCAAAATCCATATAACTTTTCGTCTTTGCTATTGATTTAAGTATATCTCTGTTGCCCACAACGAATCCTAATCTCCAACCTGCCATACTATAAGATTTTGACAGAGTATGATACTCAATACACATTTTCTTAGCGCCTTTAACGCTTAAAATGCTTGGAGCTTTATAACCGTCAAAAACGATATCGGAATATGCTAAATCATTAACAATAATCATATCCTTATTTTTACCCCAATCAATAACTTCCTCAAAAAAGGCATTATCAACTGTTGCCGTTGTCGGATTATGAGGGTAACCCAATGTCAATATCTTAGACATCTTAAGAATATCTTTACTTAATGATTTCAAATCAGGTTTAAAGTTATTTTCTTCCGTTAGAGGCAAATTATACAAAATACCGCCAGCCATAATTACACCGTTAAAATGTACCGGATATGCCGGGTTAGGCACCAAGACAACATCATCATGATTTAGAAAAGTTAAGTATAAATTAGCTATGCCCTCTTTTGAGCCAATAAGCGGCAAGACTTCATTCTCCGGATCAAGGCTTACCCCAAAACGTTCATTATACCACTGGGCAATAGCCTCTTTAAATTTTCGCTCAGCTTCACCATGCGGCCTCGAATATCTATGATTAGCCTCCACAATAGCCTGCTTGCAAAGCTCATTAACTATATGTTTAGGTGTAGGCAAATCAGGGCTACCCATACCTAAATCTATAACATCAATGCCATTTTTTTGAGCCTCGCGCTTCAAATTATCCATTATGGTAAATAAGTATAATGGTAATCTTTTTAGTCTGTTTGCTTCCTGCATCATTTTTATCCTTTTTATTCCGCCTCTAAAATAGCGATAGTTTCTCCAACTTTTACTTCTTCGCTTTCATCAAAGTTCTTTTTAATCAGCTTCCCGTTAGCGGGCGCGGGTACGTTAAATGTGGCTTTTTCAGTTACCACTTCCAAGAGATCGTCATTTTCGTTAACAACATCCCCTTCTTCCACATGCCAAAAAGAAACATTGGCGCTTGTAATATCTTCACCTAACTCCGGTAATTTAACCTCTATTTGTGACATTAAGATCCTCCTGAGTGATAATCTTTTATTCATTTATGAGCTTTTATTATACAAATAACCCCTTAAAATTTCAAGTAAAAACTCCATTGTTTCACTTTTTGCATCAAGACGTTCGCATTCGCTCACT
>CBDUVS010000069.1:0-6252 GCA_965370735.1 uncultured bacterium
CAAGATGCAATAACCAAAAAAGAGACAAATATCAATAATCAAGATACAAAACACAAGCAAGTTACAAATACAAAATCACCGGTCAAAAGTCTGCATTTGTTACTGTTTTTGTTTTTTTAGCTCTTCGCTTTTTTGCTTGTGACTTGTGACTTTATACTTGTGTCTTGTTTTTACTTAATCCTGTTTTTCCGGTTTCAATAGAGGGAAAAGTATCACTTCCCTAATTGAAGCTTTATCAGTTAAGAGCATTACCAACCTATCTATACCAATTCCCAGGCCGCCTGCCGGAGGCATCGCGTATTCTAAAGCT
This sequence comes from uncultured bacterium, assembly GCA_965370735.1. Lineage (GTDB taxonomy): Bacteria > Omnitrophota > Gorgyraeia > JAGLLT01 > JAGLLT01 > Kappaea. The sequence goes on from CBDUVS010000069.1 coordinate 311, forward strand.
AAAAGAAAATCATTATCTATCTTATGCAGCTTATCTTCATCTTCCTGCTGCTGGTCTTTAATTCTTTGTGATTGTTCAATGGGGTCGTTTAACTCTGAATAGGCATTAGCCACTTCCATTCCCCCGATAAAGAGTTCAAATCGTTCAGCTAATAAAGGGCATCCCTTTTTGGTCTTAGCCAGAGGGCTGACTTCGGCAAAATAATCAGTAAAGAAAACGGGCCTGTTCTTATCCCGCTCATCAAGTAAATCTTCGGCAATATTTAATAGTGCCGAACGGCTGATCTTGCCTTCAATATTCAAGTTAAATTTTTCCTTCAAAACTTTCTTCCAGGACTGAGGATCTTTCTCTTCAGGAGAAATACCCAGAGCTTCCGCGAAAGACTGCCTCCTCCAAGGGCGGCTTAAATCAATTTTCCTGCCCTGATAATTAATTTTAAGCGTACCGAGTACTTTTTCGGCCGCGTATGTAACGATTTCTTCCGTCAAATCCATCATCCCCTCATAATCACTATAAGCTTTATAAACCTCCAGCATGGTAAACTCGGGATTATGTTTAATGGAAATACCCTCGTTTCGAAAAGAACGGTTTATTTCATAAACCTTCTCAAACCCTCCGACTAAAAGTTTTTTTAAATAGAGTTCCGGAGCTATTCTCATATAAAGGTCAATATCGTATACATTATGATGTGTCTTAAAGGGCCTGCCGGCGGCTCCACCCGGAACATAATGCATCATAGGTGTTTCAACTTCAAGATATCCGTGATTATCCAGATATTCTTTAATTTTATTAATAATTTCAGTTCGCGTTTTAAATATCTTGCGTACTTCCTGATTAGATATTAAATCAACATAGCGCTGTCTATATCTAACCTCAACATCTTTTAATCCGTGCCATTTCTCCGGTAAAGGCCTTAAAGATTTTGAAAGCAATTCGATTTTCTTCACTTCAACGGTAGTCTCACCCATCTTGGTTTTAAAAACCCTGCCTTCGACACCGATAATATCTCCTATGTCCAGATGTTTAAAAAGCCAAAAGTTATCCTCTGAAAGTATATCTTTTTTAATATAAAGCTGTATTTTTTCATCCTCATCACGTAAATCAGCAAATGATGTCTTTCCGTGACTTCTTAATGCCATAAGACGGCCTGAAGTTTTTATCTGAAGCTCCCCCTGCTTCTTAAAACTATCTAAAATTTCCTTAACACTGTGAGATCTCTCGAATTTCCGGCCATAGGGATCTATATTTTTATCCTTAATTTCTTGTAATTTGCATAATCTTTGCTGTATAATCTCGTTCAAATTTTCCATTTAAATACAATTCTCCTTAGTAACCGATTATATATTAAACCCCCTTAACTGTCAATAGTATATAAATCGCTCTAATACTTTAGGCTTTGGTGAATTAGGCGCGGGTAGGTAATAAATAATAAAAAAGAAGAAAAAGGAAACACAGGCCGATAAAGAGGTTTCCAAAATGAGTATACAATGAACGCTGATTAGCTATGGGGATATCAGCTGTAGTAAACCCTTCAACGCAGACTTGCCTGCCTGCCTTATTGACTTTAGAAATAACGCGCCCATAGGGATCAATAAAACCGGAAATGCCTGTATTAGCGGCTCTTACAAAACTTACTCTGTTCTCAATCGCTCTAAAAACCGACGCGGACAAATGCTGCCTGGGCTCCGCTGAATCATAGAACCAAGCGTCATTTGTAATATTTATCATAAAATCGGCTCCGCGGGAAACGAACGTCTTGACCAGAGATTCAAAAGCGTCTTCAAAACAAATCAAAACCCCGAAATCGGCGTTATTAAGGTTAAAAATCGTGTAAATCTCACCCTTCGTGAAACCGGCTATTTCATAATAGCGCGAGAGAAAACCGAAAACGTTTTTTAAGGGTATATACTCGCCAAAAGGCACTAAATGAATTTTGTCATAGACGTTCAAAACCTTACCCTGCCTTGAAAATAAAACCGCGCTGTTATAATAAGCGTTATTATAACTATCTAATCTCGGAGCGCCAATTAAAACAGAAATATCGACATCTTTGATGAAATCACTGACTTGTTTATATAAGTTATACTCTTCTAAATATCCCGGCAAGGCTGTCTCCGGCCAGACTATAAGATCTGGTTTATCTATTGACGCCATTCTGGATAAGCGTATATATTTTTGAAGAATCATATCGCGGTAGAAGGTTTCCCATTTCTGATGTTGGGCGATATTACCCTGAATCACTGAAACGCGAATAGTTTCCCGGGGTAATTCGCGATTCAGTTTTATATCTCCGTAGGTGTAAGCAGATAGAACTATAATTAAACATATAAGGCCTAAGGCGGCCTTATTAATCACCGCTTTTTTGTTATAGAGAATGAACTCTTTTAAAGAAAGAATAATATCTTTTAAGAAAGCGTTAATTAATACAATCAAAAAAGTCACGCCGTAGACACCGCTAAAATCAGCTATCTGAATTAGCCGCAGGTTTTGAAATTGGCTATAACCCAATTGATTCCATCCAAAACCCGTAAACAGATAAGACCTTATAAATTCACATACTACCCACGTTGAAGCGGTAATAAAAATAAAGCTAAGAGACGACGGTTTTTTTTTATTTAAAATATATTTTAAAACTAAACTAAAAAGAACAAAATATAATGAACAATACACAACAGTAATAATCAAACCTATCACAGATGTATAATAAAGCCAGTAAAGAGATGTTACAAAAAAAGTAAGGCCGGAAATAAGGCTTAGGCGCGCGGCTAATTTAAAAGTCAATGCTTTTTCAATTAAAATTAAAAGCGGAATTAGGCCAAACCAAGCTATCCACCAAAGTTGCGTGAAAAGAAAAGGAAGCGCTAAAAGTACTCCCGAAAAGACGGCTACGGCATAGAAGCGTAATATATCGTTTTTTTCAAACATAGCAATTTAAAAGTTAGCGGCCGCAACATTTCTTGTATTTCTTTCCGCTACCGCAAGGACATGGATCGTTACGGCCCACTTTTTTTTCGTTTCTTTTATATGTTTCAGGTTTAATTATATCGTCGGATAATGGCATGTCCTTGGAGCTTCCCGGCTTTTGAGCAAAATCACCCTGCCTTGCAGGTTTTTGGGAAAATTGATCTAACTCTGAATGCTTGAAGTTTTGAGGTAAAGATGTAAAAACCGGCCTGGCCTTAAAATCTTCAATTGGCCTTACTAAGAGTACATTCTTGGTTATCTCCTCTTTAATGCTTTCTATCATTTCAGAAAACATCTCAAAGCCCTCTTTTTTATAAGCTACTAAAGGATCTTTTTGGCCATAACCGCGCAGGCCTATGCCCCCTTTTAAATCATCCATGGCAAAAAGATGGTCTTTCCATTTAGCATCAACCGTTTGAAGCACAATAACTTTTTCCAGATAACGCATTTTCTCCCGGCTTATACCCGCCTCTTTCATATCATAGTTTTTCTTAAGGCCGCCAAAAACAATCTCTTTAATTTTACCTGCTTTCACATTAAGATAATCAATACCCGAGGCATCAACGCCATAGGACGAAAGAAGCCATTCTTTAAAACCTTTTATGTTCCAATTCTCAGGTAATATATTCTCAGCCAGATATACTTGAACCTTTTCTCCTAATACATCATCCAGCATGTCCAGAATATGCTCTTTTAAATCATCTCCCTCTAAAACTCTGCGGCGTTCTGCGTATATTACTTCCCTTTGCTGGTTCATGACATTATCATATTCCAAAAGTTGTTTTCTTATATCAAAGTTATAACCTTCAACTCTTTTTTGAGCCCTTTCAATGGCACTGGAGATAAATTTATGCTGGATAACCTGGCCTTCTTCCATGCCTAATTTATCCAACATGCCTATCATCTTATCTGAGCCAAAAATACGCATCAAATCATCTTCTAAAGAAAGATAAAATTTTGACTCACCCGGGGTACCCTGCCTGCCGGTTCGGCCTCTGAGCTGGTTATCAATTCTTCTGGACTCATGGCGTTCGGTTCCCAAAACACAGAGCCCGCCTAAATCCAAAACTTTTTTTCTTTCTACTTCCACTTCTTTTGCGAAATTAGCCAAAAGTTCCCGCTTTCTTTTGTCATATTCCTCGCTATAAGGATCTAATCCCTGCTCAGACAATATCTCTTCCGCCATAGACTCAGCGTTTCCTCCAAGCCTAATGTCAGTTCCACGGCCGGCCATGTTAGTGGCAATAGTTACCGCTTTATATTTTCCGGCCTGAGCGACAATATAAGCTTCTTTTTCGTGATATTTGGCATTTAAGACATTATGCTTTACGCTTCTAGCCTTTAGTATAGAGCTTATTTTCTCGGACTTCTCAATCGAAATCGTACCTACTAAAACCGGCACGCCTATTTTGTTTTTTTCAATTATTTCCTCACAAAGGGCGTTAAATTTTTCTTTTCGGCTTCTGTAGATTAAATCGGGTAAATCTTTTCTTATAATCGGAGAGTTTGTCGGAATAGTTATTACTTCAAGATTATATATGTGGTCAAATTCATTAGCTTCAGTAGCTACAGTACCACTCATACCGGATAATTTTTTGTACATTTTAAAATAATTCTGAAATGTTACTGTTGCCAGGGTTTGATTTTCACGTTCTATCTTTAATCCTTCCTTAGCTTCTATAGCCTGGTGCAACCCGTCCGACCAACGCCTGCCGGGCATAAGGCGGCCGGTAAAATCATCCACAATTAATACCTCTCCATCCTTTACTATATAGTCTTTTTCTCTTTTAAAACTATTATGCGCCCGCAGAGCTTGGTTAACATGATGTTTATATTCACTAGTATCAATATCATGTAAACTTTTAAGGCCTAAAAGTTCGGCTGATTTTATTTCACCCTGCTCTGTCAGATAACAGTTTTTGGATTTTTCATCTATAACAAAATCTCCCAACTCTTCCTTGGTCTCTTCATCATAACTACCCGTTTTCAACCTGGGTATTATTTTATCTATCTGGTGATATTTTTCTGTCGACTCTTCAGCCGGCCCTGAAATAATTAGCGGAGTTCTGGCTTCATCAACGAGAATGCTATCAACTTCATCGACGATAGAAAAATAAAATCCTCTCTGCATCATCTGTTCTTTAGACACCACCATATTATCTCTTAAGTAATCAAAACCGAATTCATTATTAGTTCCATAAGTAATATCGCGGGCATAGGCGCTCTTTTTATCCGCCGGATTCATATCATGCTGGATTACCCCGACAGAAAGGCCTAAAAATTCATAAATCGGCCCCATCCATTGACTGTCACGCTTAGCGAGGTAATCGTTGGTAGTTACCACGTGAGCTCCCTCCCCGCAAAGAGCGTTAAGGTAAATAGGCAGGGTTGCTACTAAGGTTTTACCCTCCCCGTTAGCCATTTCAGCAATATTACCCTTATGAATAACGTAGCCGCCGATAAGCTGAGAATCATGATGCCTCAAGCCAATAGTCCTTTTGGCCGCTTCTCTTACAACGGCAAAAACCTCGGGCAATATTTCATCAAGGATAACCTCTCTCTTTGAAATCAGTTGGTTCTCGAGATTATCCAGATCAGCTATAAGGCGGTGCCTTTGATCTACGGAAGTTTGTTTAATTTGATTTTTTAAGGAAAATATTTTTCCCTTTAATTCTTTACTGGCCTCAAAAAGCTTTTGCTGATACAGGCTTGTTTTATGTTTTAATTCCGCGTTGTTTAATTTAGATATATCGGCTTCAAGAGAATTAATCTTATCCGCAATAGGCATAATTCGCTTTACGGCTCTCTCGTTAGCGGTCCCAATTATCTTATTTAATAAAAATCCAATCATGCTATTTCCCTTCTATAATATAAAATAAATTCTAACACACTAGCTTAAATGTGTCAATTCCAACCAGGGGGCAGTAATGTCAAGATAATTGGGCACTTTCATATTCAGGTTGCTTGATTAAAGTAAA
>CBDUVS010000070.1:0-6007 GCA_965370735.1 uncultured bacterium
AAAGTAAGTCCACTTGAATAGTAAAGTTCGCGAAAGGTTATATAGGCTTTAAACGCCCTTGAATAATTTATCATAACATGTTATTATACTTTTAGTAATGTTATGATGGTTAACTTAACAAGCGGGGCGGGATGGATTCAATCTTAATAGTTGGGCTCATAATATTTTGCGGGTTTATTTTTGGCGAATTAGCCAAGAAAATTAAACTACCCAAAGTAAGTGGTTATATCTTGGCCGGTGTTTTTTTGAATCCCGGCCTTTTTCACATTATTCCTAAGAATTTCGTAATCCACACGGAATTAGCAACCAATATCTCACTTTCTTTTATTACATTTTCCGTGGGAGGGACTCTTTTATTTTCCAAGATAAAAAAATTAGGCAAAAGCATACTTTGTATAACTATTTTTGAGGGTGAATTTGCTTTTTTCGCGATTATCATAGGTTTTCTTTTAATTAGTCCTTTTTTTGTTCATATTCCGAATGAAGGCTGGCTTACAGTTTTTATTCCCATGAGTATTCTTTTGGGTTCTTTAGGCGCGCCAACCGATCCCTCGGCTACGCTGGCGGTTAAAAACGAATACAAAGCTACGGGACGGGTAACTCAGACTGTTATGAGCGTCGCGGTTTTTGATGATGTTTTGGGGATAATCAATTATTCCATAGCTATCGCTGTGGCTCAAATCTTTGTGGCTCATCAAGCTTTAAGCGCCTACAATTCATTTGTTCAGCCTCTTCTGGTTATTGTCGGTTCCATAGTTTTGGGGATTATTGCCGGTTTCGCGCTAAATTTTGTAACTAACTTTATAAAGCGGGAAACAGAGGGTGTGTATATAGTAATAATGTTGGCTCTGCTTTGTATTTGTTTTGGAGTGGCGGCATTAATACAGGTCAATCAGTTGTTAGCCGTCATGGCCATGGGTGCTGTGGTTGTTAATTTTAACAAGAAGCAGCAGCTGCTATTTAAAGTGCTTGAACGTTATACCGATGAGTTGATTTTTGTTTTATTCTTTACTCTAAGCGGCATGTATCTGGATTTTGCTGTTTTAAAAACAGCTTTGGCATTAGTTCTATTCTTTGTAATTTTTAGGACGATAGGCAAGGTATTAGGCGCAACCTTGGGAGCGATTTTTGCAAAGGCATCAAAAAATGTTATAAAGTATACATCGGGCGGTTTAATTCCGCAGGGCGGCATAGTTGTGGGCCTGGCTCTTATTATGAAACAAAATCCGGCCTTTGACGCTTTTTCGGACATTATTATAAGTGTGGTTATTGGATCTACCATATTACATGAATTAATCGGGCCTATTACAACTAAAATATCTTTAGAAAAAGCGGGTGAAATTCAAAAGATAAATTAGCAGTTAAAAATCAATCTTAGAAAGTGGATACTATGGGAAAAGACGTAAACTTTTTATACGGCAAAAATTCGGTTTTCGAGAGATTAAAAAATAAACCCGGCAGCATTAGAAAGGTTTTTTTATCGGATAATTTTAAAGATCAGAGAATTATAAATTTAACTAAGGGAGCTCATATTACTATAGAGCTTTTAACTAATAAACAGGTTGCCTGGATAAAACGCGCGAAAGACTATCAGGGCATAATTGCCAAAGTGGATGCCTTTGTGTATAAAGATTATAGTGAACTTTTAAAAGATGCTTCACTGGCTAAAAACAGCGTTCTTTTGCTTGATCGTATTAACGATCCCCAGAATCTGGGAGTTATAATCAGGTTGGCGGCCTGTTTTGGCAGGTTTTCAATTATTATTCCCTCACATAAGGCCTGCCCGGTAAACGATACAGTGCTGCATGTGGCTTCAGGCGGTGAAAATTATATTGATATTGCCGAAGTTAACAACCTTAATAGTGCTATCTTTGGCCTGAAAAAAGCAGGTTTCTGGATAGCCGGTACTGTAGTTTCAGATGAAGCGGAAAATGTATTTGAGAAAGAGTTGCCTTTTCCTTTGGCTTTAATTATGGGTTCGGAAGGAGAGGGTATAAGGCCCGGATTAATTAAAGAGCTTGATTTGCGTTTGCGTGTTCCTATGGAGGGAGCTAAACTTTCATTGAATGTGAGTATTGCCACGGCTATTTTTTGCCAAGAAATCGTCAGACAGAGGTCAAAAATATGAAAGAGAAAAAGGGCACAAAAGAAGATATAATTAATTTTATTTCAGAAGCCGGAATGTTAAAAAGAGTTAGCCGTTCCGGCTGGTCTGTTTTAGGCATTAAAGATGCCGAAACGGTTGCCGAACATAGTTTTCGTTGCGCGGTTATCGGTTATATAATAGCCCGGCTCGAGAAAGCGGACCCTTATAAAGTTTTGTTAATGACTCTCTTTAATGATATTCACGAAGCCAGAATTACCGACTTACATAAAATGGCCCAGAGGTATATTGAAGCTGGGCCTTGCGAGGACGAATCATTTTATGAGCAGATAGAAAGGCTGCCTCATATCCTGAGAAATGAACTTAAAGATATGCGGCGGGATTATAAAAAACAAGATACTAAGGAAAGCCTTATTGCCAGGGACGCGGATATAATGGAATGTTTGATTCAGGCCAAGGAATATCATGAACACGGGCACAAAGAAGCCTATAAGTTTATGAAAAAAGCACCGGAACATCTAAAAACTAAATCAGCTAAAGAACTCTGGAAGAAAGCTAAATCCATGAATTTAAATGATTGGTGGATGAATTTAAGTGAGTTTAAAAGATAGGGCGAAGACACAAAAAATATGGTTTGTTTTTGGCGCGGGAATTGCCGGGCCAATACCGGGCTTTTTTGGCAGGTGGAATTGGTTTCTCGATTTTTTTAATATCTTTAGAGTGCAATTGATAGTTATTCTTTGCTTCACTTTTTTCTATCTTTTGTTTTATAAGGATACAAAAAAGTTACTCACTTCCGGCATTATTCTTTTGTGGTGTTTTATTTCATTACTGCCCTATTTCAAATTTTCATTTAATGATGCAGCTTTTTTAGATAATAAAGGAGTAAAATTGCTATGACTATTAAGATAATTCGGCTAATTGTGTTTTTAATGGTTGTTGCCGCCGTAATTGCGTTTTTATATCTCTCAGGTAATAATGAGTCTTCTAAGACTCCCTTAATCCTTGGAGGTAAGTGCTTTTATAATGATTACCCGGGAAAAGCCCTAATCACAAGCATTCAGATGACAGATAAAAGTAAGGCTCAAGCTACCGCTTCCGGGGGCCCGGGCTATCAGGGGTATGAAATTTATTTTAAGTTTATGACTAATGAAAAAGTTAAAGAAGATTGGGCTAAAAATACTTTAGATAAAGAACGCTTGTTTTTACTCGTAAATTCATGGTATCCGGGAAAAGAATTTATTAAAAAATATGATATAAAAGTAAACAAAAAATTCGATTGTATACTCAAAGTTATTAATAAAGGGACATGTACGCCAATCATCTTTGATTTTAAAAATATTAAACGGGATGATTATTTCCAGAGCAAATAAGCCTTTTATAACGTCTCTTACTTTACATCCGGTAGCCATATGTGACGGCGATAATTTTAATATAACTTCATGTTATGCTAAGTATGCCCAAGGTATTGATATAATCGGTTATAATTCTTATAGAGGCGAAAAAGGATATGGTTCTTTATGGCGGACTTCTAAGATGAAATTTGACAGGCCTGTTTTTATTTCAGAAAGCGGGATGTTTGCCTATGATTCACGCAAAGGTGAAGATGAGGAAATGCAATTAAGATATATAAAGGCCTATTGGAAAGATGTTGTCTTAAACAGTTGCGAGTATTATAAAAGAGGATCAAGGTATTCAGGTAATTCTATAGGTATGATAGTTTTCGACTGGTTAGACAAATGGTATATGGATGGCGAACCTTTTAAGCATAATCCCGGAGAAAAACTCTGGAAATCACCCGATGGATTGGGACATGAAGAATACTTTGGTATTATGTCTATGGGTAACGGTTCTGATTCGCTTATGCGCCAGGCCCGTAAGGCTGCTTACTATTTAAGAGACGCCTGGAATAAAGAGGATTTAAGTTATTAATTAAGGGCGCCAAAAGAAGTCAAGCAGCGCAATATATTTATAAAACTATTGAACTAAAGTAGTGTATTTCAAAAAGAGCTTGAGAATCAACTAAAAGAAACTCTGGTTATTTATACAGATTTGCTTAATGAAATAAATGACAAGGCTATCCATAATAAATTATTGCCTTTAAGTACCGATAATATGGAAATATACAGATTTATTAAAAGTCAAAAAGCCAAACTCGCCTAAATTTAGAGGAGATACTTGTGGCAAATTCGAAGAAGATACTTGTCGTTGAGGATGACGCGGATATCAGAAAAATGCTTTCTATGCGCCTTGAGATTGACGGTTATGAAGTTATTGAAGCTGAAGATGGAGAGCAAGGGCTCGATAAAATCAAATCAGATAAACCAAATTTAGTAATTCTGGATTTAATACTGCCTAAAATGAATGGATTTGAAGTCTGTCGCATGGTGAGATTTGATGATGAAAACAAAAATATTCCTATTATTGTTTTATCAGCTTTAAGTGACCAAAATGAACGCGAGAAGGCGACAGAAAGCGGAGTTGATGCTTATTTTATAAAACCCTTTGATTTAGGACTGCTTCTAAGTAAGATAAAGAGCCTTCTTGAAGGCTAATTCTTTCTTTAACCCGTCATTCATATTTTTGAATACAATTATTTCCGGAATAATTTTTTAGCACATTTTTAATTTAGTAAAATCTAATTTGACCAAGTATAAGACTATGTGGTATTATTGAATTAGTAGAAACGTTAATAAAAGGGGAATGTGTTATGCGTTTAAGACTCCAAGATAAGCTGATAGTTATATTTCTAAGTATTTTTATAACCATTTTCGGGCTTATGGGATTTATTACTTATCAAGGCAGTAAAGAGATTGTAAAACAAAGCGTATTTAGGCAGCTGCATTGCCGCATAAGAGGATTAAGTGGAAGACTTGAGAGTTTTTGCTGTGAAAGAGAGCGGGATATAAAGTCGAAGTCTACGAGTATGTATATAAGGAAAAGGCTTGGAGAAATTAAAAAAGGCCGGGATTTAGATACTTCAACTAAAGAGATTTTAATGAGGCTGAGGCAGATGATAAAGGATGATCCCAGCACCATGGAACTATTTATTTTAGATACTAACGGTAAAGTCATAGTTTCTACAGATGAAACGCAGATAGGGCTTGATAAATCAGACAGAACATATTTCTTAGAAGGGCGTAACTTTATTACCGGGACAACCGCTATTTATCATTCCCCTGTTTTTAAGCAGCCTACAATGCTGGTTTTTACTCCCATTATTCAATTAAATACGGGGGAGTTGTTGGGGGTAGCGGTTGAGAGAGTGAATTTCGAGCATTTAAGCGAGACGATTAGGCAGGAATGCGCTTTGCTGCGAGGAGAAGAGATATATGTTCTTGACGGCGGAGGAAATATAATTTTTGGCTCTATGGCTCAGAAGTTTTCCCCCGGGGAGGTTTTGAATTTTGGTTTTATAAAAAAGTGCTTAGAGGGCAAATCCGGAAACCGCAGATATAAAAATTACAGAGGGCTGCCCGTTATCGGCAAGTGCAGCTGGCTGGCCGCGAGAGAGTGCACTTTAATAGTTGAGTTATCCGAAAAAGAAGCTTTTAAACCGATATGCATGATAAGGAATTGGTTTTTTGGTGTTGGTACTATGGCGGCTCTGGTAATTATTTGTTTGGTTATAATTATTGCCAGACGGATATCCTTGCCGATTATGAGATTAAAAGACGCCGCGGATAAAGTCGCCTCAGGCGATTTGAAGATAAGGGTGGATGTTGATACAAAAGATGAAATAGAATTTTTAGCTACTTCTTTTAATCAAATGGTAGATGATTTAAGGGAGATGAGACGCGAACTAAGACAATGGGGAGAAACATCAGAAAAGGAAGTTAAAAAGAAGACAAAACAACTCGAGGAAAAGGTTGAGGAACTCGAGAAATTTAATAAGCTTGCCGT
>CBDUVS010000071.1:0-5962 GCA_965370735.1 uncultured bacterium
GGATCTACAATTTCCAAAGCCCACTTTGCCTGACGAAAATAGTATGAATAACCCAACACATAATGCCTATTAAACATTATCTGGTCTGATGCCGGCATTCCGTATCTAATTTCGCGTCTTAAACTAGGTAAACTCATTTGTCTCCCCCCTTTAAATTTTTCTATGATTTAACAATTAATGTACAAGTCTCCTCTTTTGAGGTGTTTTGATTTCATGCACATGTATTATACATAAGATATATTAAACTTTCAAGGTGGAATACTTGATTTTAAGTTTTTTAGGCGCACTATGCTCTTTATAAAGCTTTTTACCTCTTAAGTACCGTAACCCAAAGAAAAGTTTCATTTCCTATATCTCTATACTTAAAAGATTCTATCATAAAGCCAACATCAGTTAATTCATTTTTTAACTCATCAGGCGTTCTATGACTATAATAAAGCTTTTCTCCCATAAAATTCACATAACCGCTGAAATTATCAGCTTTGGTATATTCTTTAGTAGCATAAGTAAAAAGTAAACTCCCCTTACTCTTAAGCCAATTAAAGAATTTCTTAAATATACCCTTTTGATCATCAGGTGATAAATGAAATAAACTATATATAGCGGTAACAGCGTCGAATGAGTTATCCGAAAAATTCACTTCCTGCATGGCCCCACAGATTCTCTTCATCTGAGGCACATACTCTTTAGCTAAGTCCAGCATCTTATCAGATAAGTCAACGCCAGTGACCTGCCAACCTCTTTTTATAAACCAGTCTGCAAAGGGTTCTCCCGCCCCGCAACCGGCATCAAGTAAATTACCTTTCTTAATCTCTAAAGATTCATAAAAATCATTTAAGACACTAGTCATATCAAAAAGGCCTCTATTCTTATCATAACTAGAGGCCATATGATCATAAGCTTTAGTTAAACTATTATTTATTTCTTTATTATCCATCATTATTAATAAAACTCCCATCCGGCATCATATAATCGCTGTGAACTATACCCTTTTCCTCTGCTTGATAACGTTTACAATTTATCCAGTTATCACCAGACTTACAATACTCCCTGCTCCAGCTGTAATCAATTAAACCTTCTTTTTCCAATCTTCGTAAAGGACAGATATTATTCCACTTACAAGGCATGATTTTTCAACTAAATTGTTCTTTTACTTTCGGCCGGGTAAAGAAATAGACTAAACAAATCGCAAAGCCAAAATCAATAACATAACTTAAAATAACAAAAAACCACAAAACAGCTGAAGCTCCATTTAGAGAAATATCCGGCGCTTCAATTGCGACAAGAGCGACTTGCTGCTCAATGAAACCCGGAAGGTTCCGATAAATTAATAACGGCCCTTCTATTAAATAAGAAAAAAATGTAAAAAACGTAGTAAATATAATTATCTTCCTGAAATAATCCTTAAGAAATAAAATACCCACACCTGAAATAAGCGCTAAAGCCATAATAAATACGCTTATAAAATAATGTATTTGTATAATTATTTCCGGCAGGGGCTGAAAGAGAAAGTTCCAGTTTTCTACATTTGACATACCCATTAAATTATAGAATGTCCCAACTATCAGCAAAATTGAAAATACCGTTACCCCATTAGATCTTTTAGCTGCCACAGGATACTCCTTTAGTTGATATATTTTAGGTAAGATGTCTATATTTTCGCGAATATCTTCTTGACGGACTCTCTCTTTAAAACATTAATGCTGAAAATACCGAGGATGGTTCCAAAAGGAATCATAAAGCAGCTAATAATTGAAACTACAAAACAAAATACACGCTTTTTTTTCTTTTTAAGAAAAGTGGCCGTCAGTAGCTGAAGTATCCCTAATGTTAAACCCAGGATAATAAGAACACTGGCAATGCTTACCATAAACCAACCAACAATCTCCGGGCTTGATTCCGAAACACTTTCGGTGGTTGGAGCTAATTTGATCATAGCTATACCCATAATCAAATGCAAAATGGGAAACAATCCATAAAAACAAGTAATGCCTCCCATGATATAGTAAAATATTGATAATAATCTTAAGTGTTCGTTGTTAATTATTACTTGTTTATCTTCCATGAAAACACCTCCGCCTTTCCTTTCTACTGATATACTCACCTTTTGGTTTAAAGGGGACAGACACCTTTAAATCATATCTATTAGCTGCGGCCTTTACCTTCGCCTCCGCGGCTACCGCCGCCTCGTCCCCCGTGGCCACCGCGACTACTGCTGTATCCACTGCCATATCCACCGCCGCTGCTATATCCACCTCTAGCGCCACCTCGACCCCCGCGGCTGCCGCCACCGTAATCACCTCTACTGCCGCCGCGATCTTCGCGAGGGCGAGCTTCATTTACATTGAGAGCTCTACCTTTTAGTTCTTTACCATTTAGGCCATCGATTGCCGCCTGGCCTTCCTCTTTGGAGGGCATTTCCACAAAACCAAATCCTTTTGATTGGCCATTATACTTGTCTTTTATGATACTGACGGATTCAACCTCTCCAAATTCCGCTACAGCCTGCCGTAAGTCATCTTCAGTGACCTCGTACGACAAATTTCCTACATAAAGTTTCATGTTACTCTCCTTTTGTAATAAATTATAGATTATTACATTGCCTAATGCTCAATCTATAATTTTCCTTTTTTAAAAAACTTTAATATTATACACGTTAATTATACATAAAACGCGTTGAATAATCAAGTTGGTAAAACTCGACGTAACCTTCAGCTCACCTGCCTTCCGAAGCCGCTTTAGCGATAAAAAAGGTATATTCATCATCTTTATCCGATAGAATTCTTCTGGTAAGATTAGATAATATTTTCATTTATACACAAGGATATCTCTTTTATTGGCTAATAATTTCAATTCCTCAATCATTGTTTATTGAGAAAGAATTTAGGGAATTAGTGTTACAACCGAAAGGAGTGCTGAGTATTTTAGAATGGATATCCTCTTATTTCTTTCTTTTTGCCAACTCCACTATACTGTAGAAAAAACTTATAACTATCATACCACCAAGAAAAATAGGCCAATGTTCCTTTGTTATGTCCAATAAACTGTCTTGCCATTCATGACGCATTCCGAACTGATTAGGTAATAGAAGTATAGCACAATAGAGTATAGTGACCACAACACTAAATGCCAGCATCCCCATAGATAGATCTTTAAGGTCATCTCTTGAAAAATTTAATTTCATTTTACTTCTCTTTTTTAACGTGGATTTAAATGAAAAAGGTGCCTAGCTCCTTATTTGCTAATTAGTGAAAACATATTTATAATCCAGATGGCTCCAATTATTCCGGCTATAATTTTATTAGCAATGCCAAAAGAAACTACCTGACCTTTTTTTATGTAATACACGTTACCAAATAGCAATATTCCTAAGGCAACTGGTGTTAATGTAAAATATGTTACCCAAAAAAACCATTGCTTGAAATACCAAGGTACCTCATTGTAATCACTGTAATTTTTTGCTTTCATTCTATTTCCTCCATGAGTTAAAAAACCTTTTTACGCTTTTTTGCTTAAGAAACCACAATTATTATACATCAAGCACAAAGGATTATCAAACATATCCGCTGAACGCGTTTATTGTTTTTTGATAAATAAAGGAAGTTTTGGTAATAAGTAATATTTGGCGGGATAGTATATTATTTATCGTTGACTTTTATTGCTTCTGAAACCAAAAAAACTAAGTAGAGATAAACCCAAAAGCATGAAAGTTGACGGCTCGGGTACACTGCATATTTCTGAGTTATCTATGTAGGTATTGGCTGACCAGTATTTGCCGGCAGCTACATCAACCGCGCTGATATTGGCTGATAGTTCTCTGCCTATAAAAAAAGTCATGGCTGAATTAGTGGCTATGGCTGAAACTATTAGCTGATGCCAACTTGCGTCAAACTGATCAGGGCTTAATATAAATAACTCCCAAATGACATTCGCTGAGTCAGGATTAGTGCCGCCGGTAGGATCAATGCCAGCCATTATCTTTAATTGGGCCGTATCAATAAGCATCTCTCTGGTAATTTCAATTATGTTTAAATACCAAAATGAAAAGGCGTACTCCTGCCCCTCTTGGGCGCCTTCTATGGTTTGATAACAATAAGTATTATGATTACGAGCACCTTCCGTTGAAAAAATCAGCTCACCAAAATATACTGATTTTTCACCCGATTTAACATGCTCCGAGCTGTAAGATGTTCTGGTAAGCATAGGACCATCTATTTGTCTTTCAACTTGCCAGCCTGCCGGTTTCCAATCGCTACTATCCCAATCTTCAAAATCTTTATTTTCTACTTTATAAGGAAAGATATCAATAAATATTCTATCAACCGCATAACCATATGAATTTATAGCCATGTCTATGTCATCTAAATAATTAGGAATAAAAGAATCGCAAGTCTCCCAGGTACCGCTAGTACTACCATTTATCGCGAAATGTGTCCCCATTAAAGTCAGCTCGCCATTATAAGGAATAAAACTGGGGCTTCCGGAATCGCCCCCCTGGCATCCCGCTTCACCATAGTAGTCACCCGTAGCATGAGTATCATAAACAGCACATAATGTGGCATTATCCGGATTTGCAAATCCCCTAGTATTAACACTGGCAAAATAGTCTATTGAATTAGTTCCCGCTCTCGCCATAGCACCATAGGTATATATTTCTTTATCTTTATACCAGTCGATATCATACCAATCGGTAGAATAATCGTCGGCATCCAGTACTTTATAGTGCGATATTTTATCTGAAGCAGAAATAACCTCCGAAAGACGCCCAAGAGCAAGGTCAGGAATATGAGTTATACCATAGTCGTCATAATCAAAGGTTGAATACCCTTCAACTGTATATACCTTAAGCTCGCTTAACTGATTATAAAAAGTAACCGTATCACCTACAGGCACTCTATAATGATCGGCGGCCACAAAATGCTGCGGTGAAATCATGGCTACACTTTTTCCCTGATAGCCCGTATGCCAGCCAACACCCGACCAGTCATACTCCGCGGCAAAGAAATTGGAGTTTAAAACAGGGGCACTAGAATAAGTACCCGGCAAAAAGCGATCATGGACAGCTGGATCATATCCATTTACTATTAAAGCCTCTGCTTGAAAAGCAGTACATAAAACTAATATACAAAATATAATATAAATAAAACTCTTATGATAACTATTCACAATAACTAATCTTTTGCCTTTATTATAATATATTGATTTGAAATAAGTTAGGTTAATTGTACCATAATAACCATATAAGGCAACAATATTATATTGCTTTTTTATAGTAATTTAATAATTATAAAATTTTAAACAGAAAAATGGAACTTTGATACGGAAAGCTTATTGGCTGGTTTAAATATGCCACTTACGAGGTGGCGCAACCGTGTTCCACCTCCGAGGTGATATACACGGTTTGTTCTGATATCGTTTTTGTTTTACTTTATGCCAAATAATCTGAATACCCGTTCCTACGACCAACCATTGTAGTGTTCCACCTATAAAAAACATGAGTGCAGCTCCGACATTGAGATGATCCCAACCCATGCGGTGTGAAAACAGGAAGATTAAAGATGTATCATCATACCACAGCACATCATTCCTCCAAAATATGTGATCGATTTCTCCTAATACGAAAGAAACAGGAAAATCAACGAAGTGGAAAAGCCGCCATGCCATGACGGCTTCGCCGTCAGGACTGGTTTCAACACCAGCAAAGAGAAGAATGATGAGGGCCAGATGAATTGCCACCAAAATAGATGGTAGTAACCAGTTTCTTTTCATTTCTTTCGTCATCCGAACGCGGAACTGAGTAAATTGCGCGAGTTATCATATAGTACTATGTTATATTAGAAGAGCGAATGCAATTTCGTTCCAGCGATTTTTTGGGCGGTTTTAGCCCGGTTTTATTTTATCTTAAGTTTCTATTATTTATAGTGCAGTTCACTATTTAATTTCTAATTTCGAGGGCGGACCC
>CBDUVS010000072.1:0-5864 GCA_965370735.1 uncultured bacterium
TATCTTAAATGAGATTATTTGATACGCACGTACATCTGAATCAAATTGACGACATCGCTGGTGCTCTTAGGCGGGCCAAAGAGGCAAGCGTTGATAAAATCTTAATAGCCGGTTTGGATTTAGATTCTAATAAGGAAATTATAGAAATATATAACGGTATTAAAAATTTTGATTTATATGTGGCATTAGGAATACATCCTTACAAACCCCAAAGAGATTCATTCGAAGAAATTTATGATTTAATTGAAAAACATAAAGATGCTATTACGGCTATTGGGGAAATAGGGTTAGATTACCAGTATAAAGAAGCTAAAGAAGAAGGCCCGGGAAGAGATCTTCAAAGGGAAGTTTTTAGAAAGCAGCTTGTTTTAGCTAAGAAACTTGATAAACCGGTAATAGTTCATTCTCGGGCGGCCTGGGGTGATTGTTTTAAGATGGTAAGGGAATATAATTTAACCAAAGTTTTGTTCCACTGGTATACGGGCCCCTTGGATATCTTAGAAGATATTTTAAGTAAAGGATACTGTATTTCAATTTCACCGGCTATTGAATATTCTAAGGAAGCTCAGGAAGCAGCTTTGAAAACATCAAATGATAAAATATTACTTGAAACCGATTCTCCGGTTAGGTACCGCCCGCGAAGCGGTAGTTATACTTGTGAACCTAAAGATATAATTCGAACGCTGGAAAAACTTTCAGAATTGAAGAAAGTTAACAAAGAGGAATTAGCCAAAACAACTTATATTTCCTCCTGCAATTTTTTTAATATCGCGATTAAATAGAAAAAAAGAATGAAAATAACCCGCTTTAGATATAAGAAGAAAGAATATTGGGGAGTAATCGATAATAATTTACAGATTACTGTTTTAAAAGAGGATCCCTATTTAAAGATTAGCAGAACCTCCCGGATAATACCTTTAGAGAAAGTAAGGCTTTTGGCACCAGCTACACCAAGTAAAATTGTTCTAGTAGGTTTAAATTACAGAAAACACGCCGAAGAGCTCAATATGAAAACGCCTCGGGAACCGATTATATTTCTTAAGCCGACAACAACTTTAACTAATCCGAATGAAATAATTAAATATCCGAAATCATCTAAAAGGGTGGATTATGAAGCTGAGCTGGCTGTTGTGATCAGAAAAAAAGCAAAAGACGTAAAAATTAAAGACGTCAAAAAATATATTCTGGGATATACATGTCTTAATGATGTTACTGCCAGAGATTTACAGAATAAGGACGGTCAGTGGTCTCGGGCTAAGTCTTTTGATACTTTCTGTCCTCTGGGGCCTTTTGTAGAAACTAACGTGAATTCTTCTAATTTGAGAATTAAGGCTTACTTAAACGGCAAGATAAAACAAGATTCTTCAACTAAAGATTTTATATTTTCAGTTGATAAATTAATTTCATTCATATCAGGCGTAATGACACTTTTACCCGGAGACATAGTTTCTACCGGGACTCCGTCTGGCATAGGCCCTATGAAGAAAAATGATACAATAGAAATTGAAATAGAGAATATTGGCATATTAAAAAACAAAGTTGCCTAAAAAAGAAAGGGTAATCGATGAGATTTTTTCGAGGTTTAATTAAAACTCTCATATCCTTTGTTATTGTGGCACTCTTTTTGATTATGACGTTAACTGTCTTCAAAAATGTTATCGCCAAGTATCTTTTGGAAAGAGATATCAAGCGGTTTTTAGGGCTTGATATTACTATGCAAAGCATGGTTGTCGGGTTTTTGACAACGACGGTAGAAACCAAAGAATTAAAAGTTCTAAATCCTCCGGGCTTTGAAGATAAAATCATGCTTGACATGCCGGAGCTTTATATTAACTATGATATCCATGCTTGCCTTAATAGAGATTTACGCTTTGAGTATATAAAGTTGGAGTTAAAAGAATTCTATGTGATAAAAAATAAAGATGGTAAGTTGAATATAGAGGAAGTTAAGGTTGTTAAAGAAGCTAAGCAAGTTAGTAAAGGGCAAATTCAACCCCCGCCTGATATTAATGCCGAGGAGTTTGAGTTTAGAATTGATACTCTAGACCTTAAAATTGACAAAGTTATTTATATAGATTATACAAAAATGTTTAGAGGTAAACCGTATACTAAAACCTGGGATGTTAATGTTAATGACAGGTATACGAATATAGATGATCCGGCTAAGTTCGCCAAACTTATCATTGTCAGAGCTCTAACGCGGACAACCATATCCAAACTAGCCAGATTTGATATAACTTTTCTTGAAAGAGGCCTCTCGAGTACCCTAAGAGGTGCTACGAAGCTTACTTTAAACACTACCGCCAAAACAATTGATGCGGGCCTGGGCCTTGGAGAAGAGGTGTTAGTGGGAATAAGTAAAGGTTTTAGCCGCCTTTTGCCTTTTTAGCTGGTTTTGTATTCTTTTTTTCTTCTTTATTGGCCCAGAATTCCATGGCTTTGCGGGATTCAAAATATACATCTGAGAGGAACTTATGAAGATCCTCCGGGTCTAAATTTTCTTTTTTATTAGCAGAATTGATAATATTGGCTATATTCGTAGGTTTAATTTTGCATTTATATTCAGGATAAAGTGTGGTAATGTGAAAAGAAGCCTGAAGACAGACAAGCAGCCTGATAACCTCAGAGAAACTGATGTCATATTTTTTGGCAATTGCTTTTGTATGATCTACTATCCAATCGTTGAGTAATACCTGGTTTCTCTTTAACATATTAGCCCTTTCTATTACTTTTTTGCCATATATTAACATATTTTTATAGAGACATCAAGGGTAATTTTTTGTTATTATTTCTGACAATTTTGTTAAAGTAGGTTTACATATCTTTCAGCTCTAAATCTTTTTAATGGTTGCTCCGGATGTTTCCGCCGCAATGAGAATAAGGGCAAAAAGATGCTCCCGGGGATTGCCCTAATCGGTTATCTTTTTAGCCTGGCGGAAAATTTGATACAATAATATCTATGTCAGTTAGAAAAATTAAATTTCCCAAGATAATTTTAGCTCCTTTATCAGATGTTAGCGATCTGCCTTTTAGGATGCTCAATAGAAGTTTTGGTTGTAAGTTTGCCTATTGCCAGATGGTAAGCACCAGGGCTCTAGTTAATAATAAACCCAAAACCGAAGAACTTTTAAAAAGTCATTTCAGAGACCGTCCTTTAGGAGTGCAACTTTTAGCCGACGATCCCGAAGCACTCAAGAAAGCTCTTTTTATATTAAGGCCGTATAAATATGAAACGGTGGATTTAAATGCCGGGTGTCCGACACCTAAAGTAGCTAAAAAAGGTCAGGGAGCGGGTTTATTAAAAGATATTGAGCGCTTAAAAGTTTTAATGGATATCCTGGTGCGTTTTGGTGATAAGCCGGCTACAATAAAAATAAGGACCGGTTGGGCGGACGATAATCCGGTCGCGGTTAAAATAGCCAGGTTGGCCGAGGAAGCCGGTTTAAGTGCTGTATTTATTCATGGTAGAACCAGGCAACAGGGTTATGGCGGTGAGGTTGATTATAAAACCATAAAAGAAGTTAAAGAAGCTGTTAATATTCCGGTAATTGCCAGCGGGGACATATTTTCGGGCAAACTCACTAAAAAGATGTTTGATGAGACCGGATGCGATGGGATTATGGTGGCCAGGGGTTCATTGGGTAACCCCTGGATTTTTAGAGAAATAGAATATTTCTTAAAAACGGGTAAGATTCTTCAAGCCCCCTCTGTTGGTGAACTTAAAAAAGTAATAAAAAAACACTTAACCTTGTGTTGTAAATTTTATGGAGAAAAAATTGGTGTTTTGAAGTTTAGAAAACATTTCTCCTGGTATGTTAGAGAGATACGTTACTCCAGGGTTGTCAGAAATATGGGGTTTTCAGCTAAAAGCGCTAAAGAACTGCATCAAATAGTTGATAAATTAGGTTGATGTCGGAACTGAAAGAGTCCTCAAAAAGAAAGAATATTAATTATTCATTACATCCCGCCTTTCGCTGGCGCTCAAAGCCGCGGGATTAAATTCACGCATATAACTTGCATTCGCTTACGCTTTGTAAGTTATGCGTTCATTTAAAAAACATTGACGAAAATGATATTTGTAGTAGAATAGCCCAAACACAATACGACACAATTAAATTTAGGAGGTTTTATATTATGACAGACGTAAAAAGTTTATTAGGAAAAGACGCCAAGATGCTCTTAGAGCATAAGTGTACAACTATTGCCAAAGAAGATTTGCATCTTCCGGGGCCCGATTTCATAGACAGGATTTTCATAAATTCTGACAGGTCACCCAATGTTTTGAGAAATCTGCAGCTGCTTTTTAACACCGGCCGCATGGCAGGTACCGGTTATATTTCCATTTTACCGGTTGATCAAGGCATTGAGCATACAGCCGGGGCTTCTTTCGCGCCTAATCCCAGGTGTTTTGACCCCGAAGGTATTATCGAGCTGGCTATAGAGGGTGGCTGCAATGGCGTAGCATCTACTTTAGGTGTATTGGGCATTATGAGCCGTAAATATGCCCACAAGATACCTCTTATCGTCAAAATTAATCATAACGAGCTCTTAACTTATCCTAATACCTATGATCAAAGAATGTTTGCTTCTGTCGAGCAGGCCCATAATATGGGAGCTGTTGGTGTCGGTGCCACTATTTATTTTGGTTCTGAAGAATCCCGCAGGCAGATAGAGGAAGTTTCCATGGCTTTTGAAAGAGCTCATGAGTTGGGTATGTTTACTGTTTTGTGGTGTTATTTAAGAAACAGCGGCTTTAAGAAAGATGGTGTTGATTATCATACGGCAGCTGATATGACTGGCCAGGCTAATCACTTGGGTGTAACTATTGAAGCTGATATTATTAAACAGAAACAGCCAACCAATAACGGCGGTTTTACCGCTATTAACTTTGCCAAAACCAGCCCCATTGTATATGATAAATTAACTACTGATAATCCCATTGATTTAACGAGGTATCAGTTGGCTAATTGTTATATGGGCCGTATCGGTTTAATTAATTCCGGCGGCGCTTCAGGCGAGAATGATTTGGAGCAAGCGGTAAAAACAGCAGTTATTAATAAAAGAGCTGGCGGCATGGGCTTAATATCAGGCAGAAAGGCTTTCCAGAAACCCCTAAAGGAAGGTATTCAGATATTAAACGCCATCCAGGATGTTTATCTTGATAAAGATATTACTATAGCCTAAGCGGATTTGCCTTGGTTGGCGACCGCCGATATTTGTTTTTGGATAGCTTCCTGGTCCCCCAAATAGTAGTGTTTAATGGGCTTTAAGTTATCATCCAGCTCATAAACTAAAGGTATTCCAGTGGGAATGTTTAGTTTTACTATTTCTTCATCCGGAACATTATCCAAATATTTAACCAAAGCCCTTAAACTGTTGCCGTGGGCGGCAATAATAACCTTTTTACCTTCCTTGATGGCCGGCGCGATAGTGTTTTCCCAGTAAGGAACAAATCTGGCCACCGTATCCTTTAAGCATTCAGTTAAAGGCAGTTCTTCTTCTGTCAAATCTTGATAGCGCGGGTCATTTCCCGGATAGCGCTCATCTGACTTTTCCAATACCGGAGGCGGTACATCATAACTCCTCCTCCATACTAAAACCTGTTCATCGCCGTATTTAGCGGCGGTTTCGGCCTTATTTAACCCCTGCAGGGCGCCGTAGTGCCTTTCATTTAAGCGCCAGGAGCGGTAGACAGGTATCCACATAAGGTCCATACCCTTAAGAACTATCCAGAGAGTTCTGATGGCCCTTTTTAAGACAGATGTGTAAGCGACGTCAAAGGTAAAACCTTCATCCGTTAGAGTTTTAATAGCGGCCCCGGCTTCTTCAACGCCCTTTTCGGACAAGTCAACGTCAGTCCAGCC
>CBDUVS010000073.1:0-5747 GCA_965370735.1 uncultured bacterium
TGCCCCGCGTGCGGAAATTTTGTAGTCGGCTTAAAATAAGCCACCGCTACACCTAATAGAGCCAGCGGGTTAACTAAATACCATTTGTCTATAAAACCCAGGTGGATATGCCTATCGGGCATATCAAGCATGGTTTCACCGAGATAAGGAATGATTGAGTCGCTTAATGTGGCTATGCCGATAGAACCCACATAACCTATTACGACCATCATCCAAATCCTTAAACTCCCTGTCCTGTTTAATTTAAACATAGATGCCGTTACCACAGCGCTTAAAAAAACATGGATGGGATGCAAAGTATAAAAGATATTGTAAGCGGGTTTAGCGGGCAGATTTTTAAATAAAAACAAAACCAATATACCGGTTAAAGCCCCGAATAAAGTAAAAGGCGCGTGCGCTTTTAATTCTTTTAAAATCCTATTTAACATATCTCTTATACCCTCATGGAATTCCCACGTTTTTTTTAATTCATCTTCCCTCTCTTCAAAAACCCCTTAAACATTAAATCTGATTGTCAGGATATCTCCGCCTTCGACAATATAATCTTTGCCTTTTAAATACATCTTACCCGCCTCCTTAACCGCTTTCTCACTGCCTAAGGCATCTATATCCTCAAATTTAATCAGCTCCGCCCTGATAAAACCCCGCTGCATATCAGAGTGAATTTCACCGGCAACCTCAGGCGCGCTTGAACCTTTCTTTGTTGTCCAGTGCCTGACTTCGTTAGGCCCGGCCGTAAAAAAGGATATTAAGTTAAGGGCTTCTATAGAAAGCGAGGTTAGTATATTTATGGCCGGTTCAGTTATGCCGGAAGCGGCTAAAAATTCTTTTCTTTCAGACTCATCATCCAGGGAAGCTATCTCCGCCTCGGCCTCAGCACTAACTTGCATAAAATAGGCGTCTATGTCCTTATAATCCTGAGATAGTTTTATTAATAAAGCACCGTTCTTTAAAGCTCCCTCGGAAACATTTAAGGCAATAATTATTTTCTTTAATGTTATAAAGGGATAACTGGCAATTATCTTGCTTTGGGTTTCAGTTAAATCCAACAGCCTTAAAGGCAGTTCTTTATCCAACTGTTCTTTAAGCTTCAATAAAACCTCTTTTTCCTTAAGGAGATTTTCTTCTTTTTTACCCTTTAGGCTTTTACTAATTCTCTCTAAGCGCTTTTCTATAAAGAGCAAATCATTTAAGATGAGTTCTGAAAAAACCAAATCAATATCTCTTTTGGCATCAACGCTGCCTTTTATATGATAAACAGCGTCATTTTCAAAAGCCCTAATAACCAGTAAAATAGCATCCAACTCAACTACATCCTTAAATATCCGCGTATTAGCCTGCGCATCTTCTGAAATTTTAGGAAGCAGTTCAATCTCAAGCCTGGCCCGGACCTTGCTTTCGGCCTTGAATATTTCTTCTAATCTGTCCAGGCGGGCATCACTAATCTGAGCCATGCTTTTAATGGGTTTATTAGCCGCTAAATCATGCTCACTGGGAGCATGGCCGCTTAATACTTTAAAGAGTGTTTTCTTGCCTGAGCGCGGAAGTCCGATTATGCCGATTTTCATTTTTCTTTTTCCTTTTTACCCCCAAATGGTAAAACTTTGCCAATTATCTCTTTAGTTTTATCAACTGTGCCCGCGGGTGCGCCGACAGCTTTTTTGCCGGTATTAAGAGCCACACCGGCTGTTGAGCCGACTATCTTAGTAGCACCCTTTAACGTATCGGTTGCGGTTGAAGCTAAAAGGTTAACATCGAAGTTTGTGAGGTTGGCTATGGCTGTATTCATTATGGCTTTGACGATAATTACATTAGCCACTTTTTTAGGATCGTTAATGTTAGTGAATTTTTCATTTATTTTAACGGGGTACTCCGTTACCCTGGGTTTATCTCCGGCTGTGTAATCCTTAAAGATAACTTTATCAATTTTTAAGGACATAACGTCTATCTGAAAGCTGCCGTCAGGCTTGGGTTTCTTTTTTTGGCCAACTTCCTTTTTAGTATCCTTGACAACATTTAGTGAATCAAGGTTAAGTTTTCCATCTTTATTTTTTATAACTACAAATTCTTTCAAATTAATTCTTAATTCATTTAGATGGATTTTCTTTTTCAAAATCTCGCCTAAATTATAATCAACATATAATTCAGGCATGTTTATCATAACTTTATCAGGAAAGCCCGGCGGGTTATAAAGCTCTAAGCCCTTTAAAGCAACTCTGGTTGAGAAAATACCCACTTCAGCCTTCTCAATGCGCATCCTCAATCCGGTAAGAGTTTTTACGCCGCCTTTGAAAACATTTTTAATTACCAAATTTTTTCCGATAACCAATGCTAAAACGACTACTACAAATATTATCAGAACTAAATATGATTTTTTCATATTAACTTCTTCCATCTTCTATTTCTTCACCATAACTAAAAACCTCTATCTCCCAAAGAGAGTAACCCCATTCGGTAGCCCTTTTCTTTAGGTTGAGCTTTATGTATCTTAGCATTTTATCAATACCGCGGATTTCTTCAATTTCCCCCGGGCAGTTATCATTGGAGTATATTTGCCGCCAGCCGATTTTATCAGTAGAAACCTCTATGTTATAGCTTTTCGCGTGGGCATTTTCCCAGCTAAGCCTGATATCGCTTATCTTATAAACGCGGCCTAAATCCAGGATTACCCATTGGGGGTCGCTAAACTCTGAAGCCCATCTGGTTTTCATGTTAGCGTCAACTAAATTATTCGCTGTGACATCTTCTTCTATTTGCTCAACAGAAGATACCGAAACCCGCGCCGGAATCGAAATCAGCTTAGGCGCCCTGGGATCCGCTTCAAAAACCGCCTTAATCTTTTTATGCTTATTCATGATTAGGCTAAGAGGATTAGTATTTCCTTTTAATGACCCGCGCCATGACCTGAATTTATAGCCAATCCGAGGCTGAGCTTTTAAAGTTACTTTTGTTCCCGCTTGATAAACATCTTCATCGGGAAAAACCTTAATAGTTCCTTCGTCGGCGGACGTCGTCAGGTAATAATAACCTTTTTCTTCCTTAACATAGACCCTAACATAATCAATATCATGAAACTGCGGGAAAATTGTGGTCTCATCCGGATTACCGGGCCACATACCGCCAACCGCCGTATTAAGAATGATATAAAAAGGGGTATCAGGCACATGCTTCTTAACTTCGGAAAATTTATTACCGTCTACAAACCATTTAATAGACTCCGGCGTCCACTCAACGGCAAAGACATGGAAGTCTTTAGAGAAATCAGGCCCTTTATAAGCCTGACAATAATAACGATTGGCGGGAAACGTCCCCCAATGGACACTGCCAAAAACCGTACGCGGCTTATGGCCTAACATTTCCATAATGTCTATTTCCGGCGGCCAACTGCCGTCAATCGGTAAAAGCCAGTGAGCCGGCCACATACCGCGAGTAGCCGGTAACTTAGCCCTGACTTCAAAGCGGCCGTACTTCTGAGCAAACTTGCCTTTAGTCTCAATTAAGCCGGAAGTATATTGCCTTCCGCCCATTTGCCGCTTCCGGCTTCTTAAAGTAAGAAGTCCCTCATGAAGATAAACTTCATCCGGACTGTAATATTGCAACTCTTTATTTTTAACTAAGGCGGCATCCTCGACTACCCATTTAGATTCATCCAGCTTATCACCGTTAAACTCATCGTGCCAGATTAGATACCAGCCCTTTAACCGCGTGGCCTCGGTTACCGTATTCACAGAAAGCAAAGAGTAAAACGTAATACAGCAGATAAGGCCCAAAACAAATATCAAACGGTGCTTTATCTTCACTTTCAACCTCACTTTGTTATTTATAAGCATATTTACTATAAATTATAGACACACGTCACAAGCAAGATACAAGATACAAAAAGCAAAAGAACAAAAACAACAAATACAGACAATGGACATTTAATAGCGTATAGTGAATTCATAGATAATGGTTTTTTGCTTTTCCTGTCCGCTCTACGCTCTACGCTATCCGCTAATAAATATCCCCTTTTTTACTGATATTCCTCCCGTAATACTCTTTTCAATATCTTTCCCGTGGGCGTTTTAGGTAAATCGCTTCTTATTTCAACTCTGTGGGGAATTTTAAAATTAGCCAAGCGCGACTTACAATAATCGATAATCTCTTTCGTTTCTAATGTTTGATTTTCCACAGGAACAACAATAGCTATAGGTACTTCTCCTTTGCGAGCATCTTTTATACCAATAACGGCTACTTCCTTCACTTTTCGATTTAATTTAATTACCTCCTCTACCTCACGCGGATAGATATTCATACCGTGAGATATAACTAAATCTTTCTTTCTATCTACTATATAGATATAACCATCTTCATCTATTTTCGCCAAATCTCCCGTAAAAAGCCAACCGCCTTTTATAGCCCTGGCTGTCTCCTCGGGCATATTATAATAACCCCTCATTACATTAGGGCCTTTAACGATTAACTCGCCAACCTGGTTCACCGGTACCTCAACTTCTTCATCATCAACCACTTTAACTTTAATATCAGGTAAAGCTTTACCAACTGAACCTACTTTGTTTAACCCCTTAGGGGGATTAATGGAAACTATAGGAGAAGCTTCGGTGAGCCCGTAGCCTTCACGCAATTTAATATTAAAGCGATTTTCAAAACAAACAGCTACATTTTTATCTAAAGGAGCTGAACCTGAAATTGTTAATTTTAAGCAATTAAATTTAAAAATTATCCGCATAAAAGTGGACATTTTTAAAGTAGTGAAAACTTTAAAAACCTGCGGAATCCCGACTAAAAGAGTAATTCTTTTAAATAAAATCGTTTTAACAAAGCGCCCAATGGGCATTACGGAATCTAAAATAACTATTCTACAAGAGGCCATCACCGGTAAGATAATACAAACGGTCATCATGAAAGAATGAAAAGCCGGAAAGGCCAAAAGAACGCAATCTCTCGGGCCGATATCTATAGTCTGCATTGAAGCCCTGGCGTTGGATAAAAGATTGCTGTGGGTCAACATAGCCCCTTTAGGAGAACCGCTGGTGCTTGAAGTATAACTAATCACAGCTACATCATTAACGCCCAATTTAATATTATGATTCTTAGTAGAGTGGCCTTTAACTACTTGCTGTAAATATTTAAAACCCTTGGCCTCTGTATCTGTTATGATAATTTCGCTTAACTTATCCGCTTTCTGCCTGATATGCCGCATGAGAGGCAAAAATTTGCCCGAAGTAATCAAAACGGAAACTTCACAATCATTTAAAACATAGCTGATTTCAACCGGTTTCAAAAAAATATTAATCGGTACAACTATCATACCGGCTTTAAAAATAGCAAAGAAAACAGTTAAATAATTAATTGAATTTTCATGCAAGATAGCGACATGGCTGCCTTTTGGCAAACCTAAATCCAAAAGAAGATAAGACGCTAATTGGTTAGATAAATCGTTAAGTTTTCGATAGGATATCTTGGCCCTGCCTTCAATAGCAACATATTTTAACGGATATTTTTTCGCTGAATCTTCTAAAATTGAAGCTATATTCATATTGCCCCCTCGCTATTCCTTATTTTTTAAGGATACCATTGTCTTACCGGAACTATCTATCACGCTTATATGGCCTTCCCTTGCCAACCAACCAAGACTCATAAAAATTAAATTGTCATCTTTATCTAAATCGCTAAGGAGTTTCTTTAAGTTAACTTCCCCATGCTTATCTAAATAATGCCATATCTCACCGGCTGTTATTCCAATT
>CBDUVS010000074.1:0-5730 GCA_965370735.1 uncultured bacterium
TCAGTGAGGACAAGAAAAATCTTGTTGGTAAAATGGCTATCGGCCCTAAGAGTGGCCAAAAACCTGATAAAATATGGCATCAAATAAAACAGGAAAAAAAAGATTTAAGCGATCTGGTTCAGTCCTACGAACAGCATAGCGGTAAACTTCACAAAGGACTATCGAGTTTAGTGAGAAAAATTTCTATACCGCTTAATGAAGACGCGGGCATTCCGGCATTAACCGCCCTTGAGAATATGCCTCACAATGTTATACTCGCAACTTCAGCAAAAAAAGTAAATAAAGATTTTCTGGAAACTCTTCAGGTATCTGACTTCATAGCACTGCCTCTTAGGGGTAAAAATGACGTTCATGGTATCCTGATAGCTGATAATCCAATTACAAAAAGGAAGATTAATAAAAATGATATAAGAATTCTTGATTTATTCGCCAGTCAGGCCGGCTTAGCTATTGATAACTCTAAGCATTATGAAGATACTAGAAAACTTACCGAACTGGATTCTCTGACTTTTTTATATAATCATGGAAAATTTCAACAACTCTTAAACAATGAAGTAAAGAAAGCCTTGAGATATAAAGGTAATTTGTCACTTTTGCTTATTGACATAGATAATTTTAAGAAGTTTAATGACGCATGGGGACATCAAGCCGGAGACGAAGTCTTAAGACAACTTTCTAAAATACTTAAAGAAAACGCCAGGACATCCGATATGATTGCCAGATACGGCGGTGAAGAATTTGGTATAATATGCCCGCACACAAAAAAAGAAAACGCTTTAAAATTAGCTGAAAGAATAAGAAAAGCTGTTGAGGCGCGCAATTTTTGCCTAAATAATTACAAAACAAAACGCAAGCTAACTGTGACTATCGGTATCTCAACTCTGCAACCACCTATCTCTGATAAAAATAACCTAATCAAAAAAGCCGACCAGGCACTTTACAAAGGCAAACACAAAGGAAGAAACACAATTGAAGTCTCAGGCTAAGCGACTACCGCGGGTTCCTTCTCCTCTGACTCAATAAACTTAACTGAAACTATTTTAGATATACCGGACTCTTCCATGGTAACCCCATACATAACGTCAGCCATGTCAATCGTCTTCTTATTATGAGTTATAATGATAAACTGAGAATTTTTGATAAATTCACTCAAGACTCTGGTAAACCTAACCACATTTGCCTCATCCAGGGGAGCATCTATTTCATCTAAAACACAAAATGGACTAGGTTTAACTTTAAATACCGCGAACAACAAGGCTATAGCGCAAAGAGCCTTTTCACCGCCGGATAATAAACTTATATTCTGAAGTTTTTTCCCCGGGGGCCTGGCGATAATCTCAATACCACTCTCTAAAACATTTCTTTCATCAACCAAAAATATTTTTGAACTACCGCCTCCAAACAATAATTTAAAGAATTCTTCAAAAGTCACCCTGATCTGCTCAAAAGTTTCTTTGAACATGGCCGTTGTGGTTTTGTTTATTTTGACGATTGCTTTATGCAATGATTCACGCGCGTCTTCAAGGTCCTGTTTCTGATGGCTCAGAAAATCAAATCTATCCCGCAATTCCTGGTGTTCTTCTATAGCCACTAAATTAACAGCTCCCATGCCCCGCAATTTTTTCTTTAAGATATCAACTTCTCTTTCAAGCTCATCCCAGTTAATATTATCTTCAAGCTGCAATTCAACCTTGGAAATGTTAATTTGATAAGCGTTCTCAACTCTATCGCATAAATTCTCTATTTTAAATGAAGACTCGGTGTTTTTAACTTCGTAAGTGTGTAAGTTATTTCTTAAATTATTTAAATCATCCTGCTTTTGCCGTAAATTAACATTATGCTCCTTAAGCGAATTAAGTATACTATTTCTCGCCAAACTCATAGATTGAATTTCAGTTTCAACGCCGCTTTTACTTTGAGCACATTGTTCGTTATCAAGTTTTAGCTTTTCAACCTCACTTGTAAGTTCCGCTATCTTATGAACTGAAATACTTCTTTCGTTTCGGTTATTCTCTAAGACCCGGTTAGACTCCTCAATGGAATGTTCAATAACTCCACACATATCCGCCTTATTAGCATATAATTTATCTATAGATGATAATTCAGTTTTAATCTGAGTAAGATTAACCAAAATATTCTGGACTTTTTGGTTATTTTCTTTAATAACAGATTCGTTTTCTGAGATTAGAGCTTGCAGCGCGAGGCTTCTTTCTTTTGTTTCGTGAAGCTTTTGCTCATTCTCAACCTGCCTCCGGGAAAGTTTAGATCGTTCTTCTTGTGACTCTTGGGCCTCAGCTTCAATCAACAAAACCTCTTCTTCAAATTTCCTATGCTCACCATTAAGAGTATTAAGCTTCGATTCAAAATTAGCCTTTTTAATCTCATCCTGATGAATAACATCTTCCAAAGTCTTTATTTTATCTTCCAGTAATTTTATGTCCGTTTCTTTTTCAACAATAAGTTTTTTCTTTTGCTCAACTTCAGTTGACTTAATTTCTAATTCATCCGCGAGCTTATTAATTTTAGCATCCCGTCCAATAAGGCTGGTCTCCTCGGAAAGATTGCAGACTCCACCGGATATCCTTGCCAGAGAATAAATCTCACCCGCTTTAGTTATAATTCGTATTTTTGGAGATAATTGACTACTCTCAAGTATGCTTTTTGCTTCAGAAGCGCTGTTAACTATATATATATCTTTAGCAACATACTTAATTATATTGACATATCTTTCATCAACATCAATAAAATCACTTAAAGGGCCTAATGTTTGCGCTTTTAAATTGGCATCCGGCTGCAATTCAAGATGGTTAATTTTATCAAGTATAAGAAAATTAATACGTCCAAGCCCTCCATTATCAATATGCTCAATAGCTTCTTTTAGCCGCTCAACATCTTCAATAATAATATCCTCCGCGTAGCTACCTATAGCTATTTCAGCACAAATCTCATAACCATCCTTAACTTTTATCAAATTGGCTAAGGAATCACATATACCGGCAAACGGTAATTCCCGCGACTTGGCCAGCATCAGTAATGATTTAACAGAATTTGAATAACCTTCGTATCTTTCCTTTAAATCTTTAAGAAAATCAAGTTTCGATTTTAAGGATGTCATTATATGCCGCAGTTCATCAACTCCATTTTTTAATTCATTAAAAGCGTTTCTGCCGTTCTCTAGATTTTCCGATAAGGTTATCTTCTCCGCTTTAAGATTATCCAAATCGGTGTTTATAGATTCATATTCCGCGTCTAAATTATTCTTTCTTTCATCAATAAGCTCTTGTTCTTTTAGCGAATCGTCTTTATCAATGTTCAATCTTCTTAAGCGAGAATTAATATTCTGAAGATTAGCCTTAAGCTCAACTAATTCATTATTAAATTTAGTTTCTTCAGCCGCTAAATTAATTAATTCATCTTTACCTTCTTTAATCTCACGATTTCTTCCCTCTACACCTTCGGATAATTCATTTTGTGTTGTTTCAAGCTTAGTTAACTCATTATTTTTTTCAGTTGTGCTGTTTTCTATTTTCTCGAGTTCTTCTTTAGCCTGTTTTATTTGTTCATTTAATTTTGAAAGCTTCTCATCTGAAGCGCTACTTTGCCCGTCTAAATAGTTAATTCTATCGTTTAGCTCGGCGGAACGCTCTTTATTCAAATCAATTTTAGATATATTCTTCTCTAATGTTGAACTAAATTCAACTTTTTTTGAATGGAATCCGGATAAACGCTCCTCAAAGTTATTAAGTTTTTGCCTGTGATTCTCGACCTGAGCATCCATCTCTTTTGTGCTGTTTAAAAGAGCGGATTCTTTATCTTTAAGATCGGTTCTCCGGCTATCGCTTGATAAACTTTGCTTTTTTAAATCGATATATTTTCTATAAGCAGCTTTGATTTCTAAACTTTTTAGTGTTTCAAATTGCTCCTTATAACGCTCAGCTTTTCTGGCCTGACGCTCAATTGACTTAATCTGTCTATTAACTTCATTAACAACATCATTAACTCTTTGTAAGTTAACTTCGGTATGCTCCAGTTTTCTGAGAGCTTCTTGTTTCCTTGATTTATATTTTGTAATTCCCGCGGCTTCATCAAAAATAAACCTTCTGTCCTCCGGTTTTGTGCTCAGAATTAAATCCATCTTTCCTTGTTCAATTAGAGAATAAGCAACCGTACCCACGCCGGTTCCATGAAATAAATCCTGTACATCTTTCAGGCGCACCCTTGTTTTATTTAATAAGTATTCACTTTCTCCCGATCTATAAAGCCGCCTGGTTACGGTAACTTCACCATAATCAATAGGCAAGGCTCTATCATCATTACTAAGCGTCAAAGAAACTTCAGCTAAATTAATAGGGTCACGATTATTAGTGCCGTTAAAAATAACATCTCCCATAGTTGCGCCCCTAAGAGCTGTAGGCTTTTGTTCGCCAAGCACCCATTTAATAGAGTCGGCGATATTAGATTTACCGCAACCATTGGGCCCTACAATAGCAGTCACGCCGGGTTCAAAATTAATTTTTGTTTTCTCGGCGAACGATTTAAAACCGAACATCTCAAGCTTTTTTAGGCGCATATTTTAGGAATCCTTCTTACACTTAAATGTAATATATTTGACTACAAGATAAATATATCATAATTCCTCGTATCTGTCAAGACTGCAAAGAGTTATGTAATTTCTAAAAAAACCGCGGTAAAATAGACCACAATATATAGTGGTCTATTAACACAACATATTGTGGCTTAAGAGATTATATTAAATAAGATTATTTGCGGGAGAACTGAATGTACTTTATGAGTGCCGGAATTATTTTAAATAAATCTCCAACCACTCCATAATTAGCAACCTTAAATATGGGAGCATCGGGATCTTTATTAATCGCGATAATAACATCCGAAGACTGCATTCCGACTAAATGCTGAATTTGACCCGAGATACCACAAGCAATGTATAGTTTAGGGCAGACCGTTCGCCCGGTCTGGCCTACCTGATGAGAGTACGGAACCCAGCCGGCATCCACTATAGACCTCGAAGCACCTATGGCCCCGTTCAACACCTTCGCGAGTTCCTCAACTAATGTTAAGTTTTCCTTAGAAGCGATACCTCTTCCCGCGGCGACGATAATATCAGCTTCTGTGATGTTAATCGTCTCTTCGATTTCTTCAACAATATCTTTAAGAATAACATCGGTATTTAAGAGTTCGCTTGATACTTTTTCTTCAATTATTTCACCCTTACGGTTCTCATCTTCTTTTGCCTCGGTAAAAACCTTATGCCTGACTGTTGCCATTTGCGGTCTGTGTTTTTGACACATAATCGTCGCCATAATATTACCGCCAAAAGCAGGCCTTGTCTGAAGTAATAATTTACTTTTTTTATCAATTTCAAGAGCTGTGCAATCAGCCGTCAGCCCGGTATTAAGTTTTATTGCCAGGCGCGGAACCAGAGATCTGCCAATGGTTGTTGCTCCGGCAAGAATTATTTCAGGTTTATATTTTTTTATAACCTCAGTAATTACCGCTGAATAAGGCCCGCTTTGATAATGATTTAATATTGTATCTTCTACGACTATTACTTTATCAGCTCCTCTATGAATTAAACGCTGGGCTTCTTCTTTAACGGCGGATCCTAATAAAACTGCCGTTAAATCAACCCTCAATTCATCGGCTAATTCTCTACCCTTATTTAACAATTCATATGATACCGGCTGTACTTTATTATTTTTTTGTTCGGCT
>CBDUVS010000075.1:0-5708 GCA_965370735.1 uncultured bacterium
TTGGTTATTGTTTTTTATACGCTATCCGCTAATAAATATCCGCTCTTTGCTGTTGGCTGATGACTGACAACTGATAGCTCTATGCTCTTCGCCCTTTGCTATTTACACCTGATTCTTACGGATTCAAGGTGTTTTGTGAGTCCTTCGACTTCCGCGATTCTCTCAATAGGCTCTCTGACTTTTTCCAAAGCTTTTTTGGTGTAAGAAATAATATGCGTGCTTTTCATAAAGTCATCAATACTCAGGCCTGAGAAATACTTTGCTGTTCCGCCTGTCGGCAATACATGAGACGGCCCGGCTATATAATCCCCCACGGCTGTAGGCGTATAGTTACCAACAAATATCGCTCCGGCATTTTTTATTTTTCGTAAAACCTTATATGGGCTTTTTACCATAATTTCCAAGTGCTCAGGGGCTATCTTATTAGCAATATCAACCGCTTGATTTAAATTATCAACCTTGATAATATACCCGCCCTTTACTTCATTCTTTAATTTATTAGCCAGGGATTTTGAAGTGGTAATTAAAATAGCTATACCCATAGCATGTTCCGCTTGAGCCATCAAATCCGCTTTTACAAATTCAGGATTCGCGTGATTGTTGGCAATTATTACGATTTCGCTTGGCCCGGCTGTCATTTCTATATCGGTGTAGCCAAAGACCTGCCGTTTGGCTTCTGTGACGTAAATATTTCCCGGGCCTACAATTTTATCTACCTTGGGAATAGTTTTAGTTCCAAATGCCAAAGCTGCTATTGCCTGAGCTCCACCTACCTTAAATATTATTTCAACTTTTAAAAGTTTGGCTAGGGCTAAAATATGGTCATTTACGCTTTTGTACTCATTAGGCGGAGTTACTAAAACTATATTCTTTACACCTGCCAGTTTCGCTAGCGGTACCGTCATGTAGACAGTCGAGACTAAAGGAGCCGTGGAGGCGGGTATATATATCCCTATGCTATCTAAAGGATGATATACCTGCTGCAACTTTACTCCATCAGCATCTTTAATTTTCCAGGATTTTTTTATTTGTTTTTTGTAAAACCTGTTTACATTCTCTACGGCCATCCCCAGGCATTGGATAAATTGAGGATCAATGTTTTGATAAGCACCGTTAACTTCATATTCTGAAACTTTCAGCTGCTTAGGAGTCAACTTAACCTTATCAAACTTTTCAGTATATTTTATAAGGGCGTCATCGCCGTTTTGCCTGACATCCTCAATTATCTTTTTTACCCTTCTCTCGATAAGTCTTCTATTACTGTAATATCTACCATAAAGTTTATCGAGTTTCTTTTGGGAAAATTTTATAATTTTCATGTACCGCATTCCCCTTTCAATACTTAAGTTAGCTTATCGGAAATCATTTTTTCAGCTTCTTTAAGAGCGGCGCTAATTTTATCGACTTTGCCGCCACCGGCTTGTGCTAAATTAGGCCGGCCGCCGCCTTTTGATTCTAAAACACTATTTATCAACATAATAATTTCATTCGCTTTAACACCCTTCGCGATTACGTTATCACTTGAAGCTATTAATAATTGGGCTTTGTGCTGAACTTCACAAGCCAGAACCACTACAGCATTCCTATCCTTTTGCCTTATAATGTCAGACATAGTTCTCATTGAACTCATGTCGCCCTCAACTTTTGCTATTACAATCAAGGCGCCCTTAATCTTTTTAGCTTTAGTGATCAAGCTATCAACTAAATTTTTTGACCGATTCACCTTAAAGCCGCTTAAATCATTCTTAAGCGCTTTATTCTCTTTTTGCAAATCTTCCAGAGACTGGACTACATTCTTGATATCAGTTTTTAGCATCTCTTTAACATTGTCTAAAGTTTTTTCCTGGTTTTCTATGAGCCTCATAGCTTCAACGCCGGTTATGGCTTCAATCCTGCGAATTCCACTGGCTATTGAACCTTCGGATATTATTTTAAAAAGTCCTATTGAGCCCGACGAGTCAATATGTGTTCCGCCGCAAAGCTCAAGGCTTACGTCTCCCACAGAGACTACGCGCACAACATCAGAATACTTTTCTTTAAAGAAAGCCAGGATGTTTTTTCTTTGGGCTTCTTCGAGTTTCATTTTGTCTATTGAAACAGTCATATTTTCCCGGATGAAACCGTTTACGGTATTTTCAATCTTCTTTAAATCCTTTTTATCAACCTGTTTAAAATGAGTAAAATCAAATCTTAAACGCTTATTATCCACGTAAGATCCGGATTGCTCTACGTGCTCTCCCAGCACTTGCCTTAAAGCCGCCTGAAGCAAGTGAGTAGCCGTATGATTTCTATCTATAGACTTTCTTTTCTCAATATCAACTTCAGCCAAAATTTTATCTTTTGTTTTAATCTCACCGGAAATAATTTTAACTTTATGTAAATAGTAACCATAAGCTGAATTAACATCTAATACTTCAGCCGTTCCTTTTTTATGTTTGATTACGCCTCTATCGGCAACCTGGCCGCCGGCCAGCGCGTAAAACGGAGTTTCTTTTAAAATAATATAACCCTCATCTTTACTCTTCAAAGAGCCGGTTTTTTTTCCATTTTTAAAAAGTTTCAAGACGTTCGAGCCTATGTTTAATGATTTATACCCCGTAAATTTAGTTTTCGGCAGCCCTTCAAGCTGATGCTCTATGCCCTCACTAAATATTTCAGCTTTAATTTGTGATTTTTTTCTGGATGTTTCTTTTTGCGTTTTCATATTTTTATTAAAAGCTTTTTCAAATTTATCTTTCTCGAATGTTTTTTTTAGCTTGGCTTGCGCCCACTCCAGGCTGATTTCCCTTGGGATACCATAGGTGTCATGATATTCAAAAGCCAATTTGCCGGCCAGAGCGGAATCAGCGGCTTTTTTATTAAATTCAATTTTTTTTGTCGGAAGAATTTGCATAATATCTTTAAACTTTTTTTCTTCTTCTGAAATAATTAGAGCAATACTATCGCGTCTTTTTTCCACTAAAGGATAAGCCGCTTTCATAACTTTTGAAATAACCGGCACAATTTTATTTAATTCCAGTTCAGATGCTTTAATTTCACTCAGTATATGCTTTGAGCGCCTTATGAGTTTTCGTATAACATACCCTCTTTCTTCATTGGAAGGTATAACCCCGTCGGATATAGAGAAAACAACAGCGCGCATATGGTCAGCTACCGTATAAACCTTACTCATAAGAACAGCGTCTTTTTTTTTATCAACATGTTTTAAGATGAAGTTTACAATTGGCTTAAATATATCAATTTCAAAATTACTATAGACTTCCTGCATTACCTGGGCCATTCTTTCTAAGCCCATACCGGTGTCTATGTTATTATTAGGTAGAGGGTTTAACTTTCCTTTTTTGCCTATCGCGCCTCCCCTTTTATATTGAGTAAATACTAAATTCCATATCTCTATAAAGCGCTCACAGGAACAGCCGGGCTTGCAGCTCTTCTTGCCGCAACCGTTATCCGCGCCTCTATCAATAAAGATTTCAGAACACGGCCCACAGGGGCCGTTGGGGCCTTTTTTAATAGCATCTGAAGGCCAAAAGTTATCCTTAGCACCAAGTTTTACAATTTTCTCTTTAGGCAAACCGATAACTTTATGCCATATTTCAAAGGCTTCATTGTCTTGAAGATATACTGATACCCAAATATCAGCCGGTTTTATTTTTAATATTTCTATTAGAAACTCCCAGCTCCACTCAATCGCCTCTTTTTTAAAATAGTTTCCAAACGAAAAATTACCCAACATTTCAAAGAAGGTGTGATGATATGGAGTTTTTCCCACTTCATCTAAATCACCGGTTCTCAGGCACTTTTGACAAGTAGCGACTCTGGAATAATCAATATTTTTACCCATAAACTGCGCCTTAAATTGATTCATCCCGGCGGAAGTAAATAACAGTGTTGGATCATTTTCAGGTACCAACGAATCACTGGGTAATATTTTATGGCCTTTTTTCTTAAAGAAGTCCAGGTATTTTGTTCTAATCGCGTCCGTTTTCATACCTCTAAAACAATTCTCCTATAACTTCATCTATTATTGAGGCTTCAAAACCCCGGCGGCTTAAATAATCAAACACGCGTTTTTTTGCTATTTCCGAATCTATATTTTTCTTAAATGTACTTAAACGCTCTCTAGCTAATTCAAAAGCAAGATTGCTAAAATCATACTCTTTCAGCAGCTTTAAGAGCGCATTATTGATTATATCTTTGCTTATCCCTTTTTTCTCTAATTCCATCGTAAGCGCGAAAGGTGCCTTAGGATTTAGATTCATCCTGTCTCGAATCCAATACTTCGCGAAGAGCTGATCATTGACTTCTCCTAAGTCTATTAAATAAGCAAGAATTGCTTCTATATCGCTCGCGTTATAACCCTTGAGGTTTAATTTATCTCTTAGTTCCCACGCGCTTCTCAGCCTAATCTTTAATAATCTAAAGCTATAAGCCAGAGCCTTTTTGTTAAGCGTTTTAGTCATTACTTTTAGCGCGAATATATGCTTTGTTTATCTTCTAAGAAGACTGTTTTTTTATGTTATTCTTTATTTTTAAGAGCTTCCCTAACCTTCTTTTCAATTTCTTTTAGAAGTTTTT
Organism: uncultured bacterium; assembly: GCA_965370735.1. Taxonomy (GTDB): domain Bacteria; phylum Omnitrophota; class Gorgyraeia; order JAGLLT01; family JAGLLT01; genus Kappaea. Next base: position 4,579 of record CBDUVS010000075.1, read on the forward strand.
GATTTCCCTTTAAATACTCCCTTGTTTTTTCCTTGCCCTGCCCAAGTTTTTCTCCATTGTAAATATACCAAGCGCCGCTTCTCTTTATGATTTCTTCTTTTTCAGCCTCGTCAATTATACCACCTTCTTTTGAAATACCCTCACTGAATATAATATCAAATTCAGCAATTTTAAACGGAGGCGCGACCTTATTCTTGGCTATTTTAGCTTTGACGCGGTTACCTACGAATTCGGTTCCTATTTTTAGTGAACCAATCCTCCTTAAATCAATTCTCACGGACGAGTAAAACTTCAGGGCCCTTCCACCGGGAGTTGTCTCCGGGCTGCCAAACATAACTCCAATTTTTTCTCTGATTTGATTAATAAAGACTACCGCTGTTTTTGATTTCGATATACAGGCTGTCAGTTTTCTAAGAGCTTGTGACATTAATCTGGCCTGCAGTCCAATTCTCGCGTCTCCCATAGCACCTTCAATTTCAGCTCGAGGAGTTAGGGCGGCTACAGAATCAATAACTATTAAATCCACGGCATTACTGCGAACTAATGTTTCCGTAATTTCCAGCGCCTGTTCGCCCGTATCCGGCTGAGAGATAAGAAGCTCGTCTAAATTCAACCCAAGTTTTTTAGCATATGCCGCGTCAAAGGCATGTTCAGCATCTATAAACGCCGCCACGCCTCCTTCTTTTTGAATTTCGGAGATAATGCTTAAGCTTAAGGTAGTCTTACCGCTAGACTCAGGCCCGTATATTTCCACAACTCTTCCTCTGGGAATTCCGCCAATTCCAAGAGCGATGTCTAAGCTTAATGAGCCGGTGGGTATAGTGGGAATATCAGTGTTCACATGTTGTCCCATCTTCATAATGGAGCCTTTGCCGAATTGTTTCTCTATAGCCGCTAAAGCAAGCTCTAATGCTTTCTGTTTCTCGTTTCTTTCTGATTTTTCCGCGGACTTTGAGTCTGTTTTTGCTTTTACTGTTGCCATTTACTTCATCCCCCTTGTTTTTATGTATTGTCAAAATTATTTAAGTTTAAATCACCAATCCTTATCCAATAACCAAGATACAAGATATACCCTTACAGGGTACAAGCAAGATATACCCTTGCAGGGCACAAGCAAACAAATTCCAATA
>CBDUVS010000076.1:0-5663 GCA_965370735.1 uncultured bacterium
GATAAAGCTGCTATGCAGAAATTTAAAAGAAGTCAAAAAGAACGTACGGCTTTAACGAGAGAATTACTAAAAATAAAAGATTTGCCGGCTGAGACAAGGGATAAGCATAAAATACAACTTTCGGCTAATATTGAGTTTCCAGAGGAAATACCTTCAATACAAGCCCATGGTGCTGATGGGATCGGGCTCTACAGGACAGAGTATTTTTATATGAACCGCGCCGGCTTACCTACCGAAGATGAACATTTTGAGGCTTATAAAAAAGTAGCTGTGGAAATGAAGTCCGAAGTGGTTATAATTAGAACTATGGATTTAGGGGGAGATAAATTTATTTCCCAATTAGAGATTCCCAGAGAAATGAATCCCTTCTTAGGCTGGAGAGCTATAAGGTTTTGCCTGGCTCGCCCGGATATATTTAAAATTCAGCTGCGGGCAATATTAAGAGCCAGCGTTTACGGAAATCTAAAACTTATGTATCCTATGATATCCGGGGTTGAAGAAGTTAAAGAAGCCAGTAAAATTCTAAAAAGCTGTAAAAGAGAGCTTGAAAAGGAAAATGTAAAGTTTAATAAAGACTTGAAAGTTGGAGTTATGATTGAAATTCCCTCAGCCGCATTGACCGCTGATATATTAGCTGATGAAGTTGATTTCTTTTCAATTGGAACTAACGATCTTATTCAGTATTCCCTGGCGGTTGATAGGTCGAATGAAAAAATAGCCTATTTATATAATCCAGCTCATCCGGGAGTCTTAAGACTCATTCAGAATGTCATTGATGCCGGGCACAAAAAAGGTATTTGGGTAGGTATGTGCGGTGAAATGGCTGCTGATCCGGTAATGGTTTTGCTTTTGGTCGGTATGGGCTTAGATGAATTTAGCGTTTCTCCTATTAGCGTACCTACTGTAAAGAAGCTCATTCGTTCTGTGAGTCTCAAAGAAGCTCAGGGTATAGCAAAGCAAGCGTTAAAACTATCATCGGGCGATAAGATAAGAGTTTTTCTTAATAATAAGGTTAAAGAGATAATCCCGGAGTTATTATCATTTAAAGGATAAGTAATGGGTAAAAATTTAGATAGCCTGAAAAATATTAAAAAATATGATCAAAGCGATATGGCTTTAATTTTAGAAGCCTTTGCCGCGCAGTGCCGGGAAGCCCTGGCTATCGCGGATAAAACAGTTATACCCGCCGCTTATAAAAAGAAAGAGTTTAGAAATATTGTATTTTGCGGTATGGGCGGGTCGGCCATTGGAGCTGATTTAATTAAGGATATCTTAAGAGTTGAATTAAAAATACCTATGTTAGTTTGCCGGCAGTATACATTACCGGCTTTTATAAACAAGGCTTCTTTAGTTATTATCTCAAGTTATTCAGGTAATACAGAGGAAACATTATCCTGTTTCAGAGAGGCTTTAAAGAGAAAATCGGCTGTGGTGGTAATTGCTTCGGGTGGTAAACTGGAACGTTTATCAAAAGAACATAAACTGCCTTTTCTTAAAATTCACGGTGATTATCCTCCTCGGTGCGCTTTGGGTTTTTCTTTTTTCTGCGGCCTCGAGATTTTGGGCAGATTAAAGCTTGTTAGAAATATGTCTAAAGATATTTCAGAAACTACAAAGATACTGGACGATTTGGGAGTACTTATGGTACCGGCGGTAAAAACAGGACATAATGAGCCTAAAAAGATCGCGCGGATGTTAGCTAATAAGTTTATTGTTATATATTCATCTTCAGAATTCAGCGAAGCCATATCCATGCGCTTTAGGGAGCAGTTAGCTGAAAACAGTAAAACCTTTTCTTCTGTCAATTTTATTCCGGAATTAAATCATAATGAGATTGAAGGCTGGAATAAGCCGGCATCAATGTTAAAAAATACAGCTGTAATTATCCTGGAAGACTGTGGTGAGTCAAGAAAAATTAGACGCAGGTTTGATGTGACAAAAAAAATAATTAAACCCACAGGGTGCGAAATTATTACATTAGTCGCGACAGGAAAAAGTAAAATGGCTAAGATATTCAGTTTGATATATTTTTGCGATTGGCTGAGTTATTATTTGGCAATCATGAATAATGTTGATCCATATCCGGTCAAGAAGATTGAGATGTTGAAAAAAGAATTAGCAGGGAGTTAGTTTATGAAGGGAATTATTCTAGCCGCGGGTTACGCTACAAGGTTGTATCCATTAACAAAGGATAAGTCAAAACCGCTTTTGCCCGTAAAGGGAAAGCCGATAATAAATTATATCTTGGGAAGGATAGAAAGCCTCACCGGCCTGGACAAGGTGTATGTTGTGACAAATGATAAGTTTTATAATGATTATCTTGAATGGTCGCGCAAAAGCCCCTTTTCCAAAGAGTTAATTATTGTTAACGATAATACGCTGGAAGATGAAACCAAGCTGGGTGCTATTGGAGATATAGATTATGTTCTAAAATCACAGGGTATTGATGATGATATCCTGATTATCGCGGGCGATAATCTCTTTAATTTTAATATTGTGTCTTTTGTAGAAAAAGGTTATAATGTAAAACCGTCTGCCTCTATGGGGATATATGACATTAAGGATATTAAGGCGGCACATCTTTACGGAATAGTGGCTTTAGATGAGAGCGGCTTAATAGTTGAATTTCAAGAGAAACCAGCTGATCCGAAAAGTACTTTGGCGGCAGTAGGTGTTTATTTATTACCAAATGATATAGCCCGGCTGATACCCGATTATTTATCTGAAGGTAATAGTCCGGATCAACCGGGCCATTTTATGACTTGGTTGTCTAAGCAAGGTAAGTTGTATGGGTTTGAGCTAACCGGTGATTGGTATGATATCGGTAGTATAGAATCTTATAATAAAGCGAATGAGTCTTACAAGGAGGGTTAAGCGTGTTTAAAAAGGATCCACATTTTTTTACCTCGGAATCTGTTACAGAAGGGCATCCGGATAAGGTGGCTGATCAGATATCGGATGCGGTTCTCGATGCTATTTTTAAGGAAGACCCGGACGGTAGAGTTGCCTGCGAAACCTTGGTAACTACAGGGATAGCTTTTGTAGCCGGTGAAATTACAACTAATTGCTATGTAAATGTCCCCAGTGTAGTACGAGATACTTTAAAAGGCATAGGCTATACTGAACCGGAATATGGTTATGATTATAAAACTATTGGTGTGATTACAGCCATTCAATCTCAGTCTAAGGATATAGCTATGGGTGTTAATACGGGCGGCGCCGGCGATCAGGGTATGATGTTTGGTTATGCTACAAATGAAACTAAAGAATTAATGCCTATGCCTATTTTACTGGCCCATAAACTTACCAGAGAACTAAGCAGGATTAGAAAAGAGAAAAAAGTAAGTTATCTTAGGCCGGACGGTAAATCCCAGGTTACTATAGAATATGATAATGCCAAGCCTAAGAGAGTTGAAGCGGTTGTCTTAAGTGCCCACCATTCCCCTAAGGTGGATATTGAAACTGTAAGAAAAGACCTTAAGAAAATGGTTATAGATACTATTATTCCTAAAAATTTGATGGATGCTAAGACCAAGATTTATATTAATCCGACCGGTAGATTCGCGGTTGGCGGGCCTGTAGCCGATACAGGTTTGACCGGCCGAAAGATTATCGTTGATACCTACGGTGGTGTTGGGAGTCACGGCGGCGGTGCTTTCTCGGGTAAAGACCCGACGAAGGTTGATAGGTCTGCCTCATACTACGCCAGGTATATTGCCAAAAATATAGTGGCCGCTAAACTGGCCGAGAGATGCGAAGTTCAATTAGCGTATGCTATCGGTATAGCTGAACCGGTTTCAGTCATGATTAATACATTCGGCTCAGGTAAGATGTCCGATGTCGCTATAGGTAAACTTGTACGTGAGAACTTTAATATGACCCCAAGAAGCATAATTGAAGAATTGCACTTAAGAAGGCCGATTTACAAAAAGACCGCGGCTTATGGCCACTTTGGCAGAGAAGATGAAGACGGTTTTAGCTGGGAAATAACCGATAAAGCGGATATTTTAAAAAAAGACGCTAAATAACAACATAAGAAGCGAGACACCAGTCATACCCTTAAGGGGCATACCCTTGCAGGGCACAAGCAGGCAAGAAACAAACAATATTCAATAATCAAACAGTCTCTCTTGTTTTAGTTTGGTTATTCGAATTTGGTTATTGGTTATTATTTGGTTATTGCTTCTTGGTTATTGGTGATTGTTTATATTTTGCGTCTTAATTCTTAGGGTGAGCGAACGCGAACGTCTTGATACAAGAAGTGAAACAATGGACATACTATACAACGGAGGGAATAGATATGAAGTATGATATTAAAGATATTAAACTTGCTAAAAAAGGAAAATTAAGAATTGAGTGGGCCGAAGAACGTATGCCTGTATTGAAATTGATAAGAAAAAGATTTATAAAAGAAAAACCTCTCAAAGGTACAACCGTTGCTTGTTGCCTGCACGTTACGACAGAAACAGCTAACTTAGCTATAGCCTTAAAAGAAGGCGGCGCTAATGTATCTGTCTGCGCTTCTAATCCTTTAAGTACTCAGGATGATGCGACAGCGTCTTTGGTTAAAGATTATAAAATTCCTACTTTTGCCATAACCGGTGAGGATAATAAATCTTATTATTCTCATATTAACGCTGTTTTAAACATGAAACCTAACATTACCCTGGATGATGGAGCTGATCTCGTATCTACAATACATAAAAAAAGACAGGACTTAGTTAAATATATTTTAGCCGGCACGGAAGAGACGACAACAGGCGTTATCAGGTTAAGAAGTTTACAAAGTAAAGACCTCCTAATGTTTCCTGTATTTGCCATTAATGACGCGCAGACAAAACACTTTTTTGATAACCGCTATGGTACCGGGCAATCTACCATTGATGGTATTTTAAGAGCAACTAACATCCTTTTAGCGGGTACTAAATTTGTCGTTGCCGGATACGGTTGGTGCGGTAGAGGCGTTGCTATGCGGGCCCAGGGTATGGGCGCTAATGTTATTGTTTGCGAAGTAGATCCTCTGAAAGCCCTTGAGGCGTTAATGGACGGGTATGATGTTATGCCTATTGATAAAGCGGCTCAGCTTGGAGATGTTTTTCTCTCGACTACCGGCGATAGGCACGTAATTGATGTGAAACATTTTAAGAAGATGAAGGACGGCGCTATTGTCGCGAATTCAGGCCACTTTGACGTTGAGATCAATATACCCGGCTTAAAGAAAATGAGTAAGTCAAAAAGACGCATTAAAGAATTTGTAGATGAGTACACTCTTAAAGATGGTAGAAAAATAAATATACTTGGTGAGGGCAGATTGATAAACTTAGCTTCAGCCGAAGGCCATCCGGCCAGCGTTATGGATATGAGTTTTGCTAATCAGGCCTTAACCTGTGAATTTATTAAAAAGAATTATAAGCAATTTAAGAAAGAAGTTTACCGCGTACCTATTAAAATCGATGAGAATGTCGCCAAATTAAAGTTAAAGGCTATAGGTATTAAGATTGATAAACTTACGAAGGAGCAAAAAGAGTATTTAGCTTCATGGCATATGGGAACATAAATAAGTCACCAGTCACCAGACACAAGTCATAAGTAGCAAGACATAAGATACAAGTTACAAGAGACAATAACCAAATAATAACCAATGACCAAATTCGAATAACCAA
>CBDUVS010000077.1:0-5662 GCA_965370735.1 uncultured bacterium
CGTTTTTATATAAAGACGTTTGGGTGTCAAATGAACAACTATGACTCTGAAATACTTCAGGGTTTACTTTTGAGGGGCGGATTTACGCTTGCTGAGAGCGAGGAGTCTGCTAATATAGTCCTTTTTAACGGCTGCAGCGTTAGGGAGCATGCTGAGAGAAGAGTTATTGGTAGAGCGGGTATGCTTAGAAAAAGACAAGAAAAAGATAAACGGCTTAAGGTGATTGGCGTTATCGGATGCATGGCTCAAGCTCACAAAGAAAAACTCTTTGATGAAATGCCCTATCTTGATTTAATCTGCGGCCCTCAGCATATTTATAAGATACCGGAATATCTTAATAGAATATTAGCAGGTGAAGGGCCTGTTGTGGCCATTGATGAAGATAAACGGCCGGTTGACAGAGAAAATCACCTCTTGAGGGATGAAAATATCAAAATTAAAGCCTATATAACTATTATGGAGGGTTGTAATAACTTTTGTTCTTATTGTGTGGTGCCCTATGTTCGGGGCAGGGAAATTAGCAGGCCGCCTGAGATGATATTGAAGGAGGTTGATGATTTAGTAAAAAGGGGCATAAGGGAAATTACTCTTTTAGGCCAAAATGTTAATTCATATGCCAAGGACTTTAATAATGGCTATACGTTTTCAAAGTTACTTAAAGAAGTAGATGCTGTAAGTGATTTGAAGCGGCTCAAATTTGTAACCAGCCATCCTAAAGACGCGGATGAGCGGATGTTTGAGGCCATGTTTAAATTACCGACAGTTTGTGAATATCTGCACTTGCCCATACAGTCGGGTTCTGATGAGATTTTAAAGAGCATGAATAGAAAATATACCAAAGATGATTATTTGAGAAAGATTGATTTAGCCAGAAGATATATGCCTGATGGCGCCATCAGCACAGATATTATTGTCGGCTATCCCAATGAAAGTGATGATGATTTTAAGGAGACGTTAAATGTTTTAAAGCAAGTTAGCTATGATACAGCTTATATCTTTAAATATTCACCCAGGCCGCATACGGCGGCTTCTAAGATGAAAGATGATGTACCTCAGAAAGTCAAGGAAGAAAGAAATCAAATTTTGCTTAATCTGCAAAAGGACATTGCCAGAAAGAATAACGAGAAGTACCTCAATAAAGAACTGGGTGTTTTAGTTGATGGCCTCAGCAGTAAAGGCGATAAACTATTGATAGGTAAAACCAGAACAAGTAAAACAGTAGTTTTTGAAGGGCCGCAAGAATTAATCGGTAAAATAGTTGAGGTGAAGGTTCATGGAACAAATGCTTCAACCTTGTTAGGTAACTGGAAGAAAATATGATAAGCAGAGTATTAAGGTATATAATTTTTAGTTGTTTAACGGTTTTATTTATTTCTAACTCTTTGTGGGCGGCGTCTGTAGCCGATATTGAGAAAGATATGCTCAATGAGAATTATGCCAGGGCGATAACGAGCGCCAGAACGGTTTTAGGCAGGACCCTCTCGTTAAATGAAAAAAGAAGAGCAAACTATTTAGTGGGTATTTGTTATTTGAAATTAGGTAACGGCATAAGAGCAAGGGAGTATTTTAAAAAAGGTATTCGTGATAAAGCGGATACAATTACCTTAGATTGTTTGATGGGCACAGCTGATTCATATCATATTGAAACCCAGTATCTTGAAGCCATTAAGAGATATAAGTATATCTTAGGCAAGTACAGAAAAATACCCAATGAGGCTAATATTACTTATAAGATGGCTCAAAGTTATTATCGTATAGGCGACTGGCCAAAGGCAAAAAAGTATTTTAAAAAAACTAAAAATAATTATTCTGATTCTTTTGAATCGGAAATTGCCAGAGATATTCTAGACAAAAATTGTTTTTATTATACTGTTCAGGTTGGCTCTTTTGGGAATAAGATCAACGCTGATAAATTATTCACAAAGCTAAAGAGAAAGAAGTACCCGGTATTCATAGATGAGACAAAAGATAACTTTGATATCTTTTATAGGGTAAGAGTTGGTAAATATACTAAATTAAAAGAAGCCAAGCGCTATGAGCAAAAATTAAAAGAAGACGGATTGCCCACGAAGATTTATCCATGAATACAGGATTGAGGATTGGAAAATAGGGAATAGCTCATAGCTCTTGGCTCATGGTTTGTAGCTAAGGGCTAAGATGGAAATTCCCTAACACCCTTTTACCCTGACGGGCACAGGCAAGATGCAGGAAACAATAACCAAATAATAACCAATGACCAAATTCAAATAACCAAAACAGAAACAACTATTTGATTATTGAATATTGAAATTTGAATATTATTTGCTTGTGCCCGAAAGGGTATATCTTGTAACTTGGTTATTGATGATTGTTTATATTACGCGTCTTGATATTAATTGCCGGACAAAATACGCGAAAAGAAAGTGATAAAGAAAAAGGTTATATTTATAGTAGGCCCTACCGCAAGCGGAAAATCAACTACAGCCGTAATGCTTGCCAAAAAAATCAATGCCCGGATTATTTCTTGTGATTCTATGCAGGTTTATAAACATATGAATATTGCTACAGCTAAGATAACTAAAGAAGATATGCAAGGCGTTGGACATCATCTTATTGATATAATTGATCCTAATGAAGAATATAATGTAGCTTTATTTAGAGAAAAGGTAGCAAGACTTATTAAAGAGATGCATAAAGAAAAAATAATTCCGCTTTTAGTGGGCGGTAGCGGTTTATACATGCAGATACTTTTAGACGGGATATTTGATGATAATAAAACTTCTTTTGAAATTAGAGAAAAATTAGATACTAAAGCTGATGAAGAAGGCTTAGAGGTATTATATAACCGCCTTGTTGAATTGGATCCCGGGGCAGCTAAAGTAATACACTCTAATGACAGGCGGCGCGTTGTAAGAGCCCTGGAAGTTTTCTATACTTTAAATGAGCCGATAACTGAAGCTAAGAAAAAAAGGCATGGAATATGGAATGAGTATAATGTTCTTTTATATGGCCTCTTCGTTGAAAGAAAGTTGCTCTATCAAAGAATAAATGAGCGCGTTGATAGAATGTTTCAAAGTGGGCTTACGGAGGAAGCTGAAAGTCTTTATAAAAATTATTCGTTAAGTAAAAGTGCCTTGGGAGCTCTGGGATACAAGGAGCTATTTAATTATTTTAAAGGAGAATATGATATAGCTGAAGCCAGAAGGCTTATAAAAAGGAATACCAGACGTTATGCCAAGAGGCAGATGACCTGGTTTAATAAAGAGAACAGGATTAAGTGGGTAAACATTTTAGACAGCGATACACCGCTTAAAATAGCTGATAAAATATATAAAGATGCTAAAAGTAAACTCTAAAGAAAAAACTATATTAGTGGTCTTAGATACCAAGCTTCGCAATGATTGGGATGCCGAAAGCTTGATGAAGGAATTAAATGTTTTAACCCTTTCTTGCGGGGCCAAAGTCGCGGGAAAGATTATTGTGAAAAGATCCGCTCCGGATGCTACATATTTTATCGGTAAGGGAAAAGTTGAAGAGGTGGCGGCTATGGCCGCGGAACTGGAAGCCGACGCGGTTATCTTTAATGAAAGCCTTTCTCATGCCCAGGTTGCCGCATTAGAGAAAAAGATTTCATCCAGGATAATCGATAGAACCCAACTTATTTTAGATATATTTGCCATGCGGGCTAAGAGTGCTGAAGGTAAAATTCAGGTTGAATTAGCTCAATTACAGTACCTTTTGCCGCGGCTAACAGGCAAGCGCCAGGCGCTATCCAGGTTAGGTGGTGGCATTGGAACCAGAGGCCCGGGTGAACAAAAACTGGAAGTTGACCGGCGTCGTATTCAAAAAAAGATTTCATCACTTAAAAAGGAGCTAAAAAAAGTAGATAAACGCAGAGCCAACAGAAGAGAAAGAAGGAAGCGTAAAGATATACCGGTAGTAGCCTTAGTTGGTTATACCAATTCAGGTAAATCAACTTTATTAAACAGTATGACTGATGCTTCTCAGCTAGTGGAGAACCGCCTTTTTAGTACACTTGACCCCAAGGTTAATTTTTTGCAACTACCCAACAACCAAAAAGTTCTCCTTTCTGATACAGTTGGTTTTTTGCATGCTTTACCTCATCAGTTAATAGAATCGTTTAAAGCCACCTTGGAAGAGGTTGTTGAGGCTGATATTCTTATACATGTTTTAGATATAAGCAATCCTAAGTCGGATGAATTAAAAAAATCAGTTTATGATGTTTTAGGCGAATTAAAGGCCTTAGGAAAACCCATAATTACCGCTTTAAATAAGATTGATAAACTTGGTTCTGAAAGCAACCTGGATAGTTATCTTAAAAGATATAAAAATTCAGTAGCCATTAGCGCTCTTAAGATGTTAAATCTTAATAAATTATCTCTACTAATTCAAGAGAACCTTTCATCATCGAGAATAGCTGTTAAGAAATTAATTCCTTATGCCCAAATGAGTCTAATTTCCGCTATCCGCGGGCAGGGAAAAGTGACTAAAGAAAGCTATAGGCTTAAAGGTGTTTATATTGAAGCTGAAGTTCCCGCAAGATTAGCCTCCAAATTAGATAATTGAACCTCCAAACGTAGCAATATTATACCAAATAAAAGCAAAATTATAGTATTGATATTTTTTCCGTTTATGGTAGAATGGAAAAAATAGGAGATATTTTGTATATAAAATGAAGAAAAGCCTCGTGATAAGCCCGGTTTTAACCGGTTTCTTTATAATCTTTTTCCTATCGATACCTGTCGGTGTTTTTGCTGATAGCTTTGATTGGCGCAACTTCAATGGTGATGATTATATGACACCAGTGCGTAATCAAGGCGGCGCGGGAACTTGTTGGGCGTTTTGTGCCGTAGGCGCGTTTGAAGCCAAACTAAATATTTCATAGAATAATCCTAATCTTAATATAGATTTATCGGAGCAGCATTTAGTTTGTGATGGGACTAATGGTGATACGAATGGCGGATATGAATTTGGAGCAATTAGTTTTTTTAAAACTAACGGTATTGTGACTGAATCAGAACTGCCTTATACCGCGCAGGATACATCACCTAACTGGCCCCTTCAAGCGGGTTGGCAGGAGAGAGCTTATAAAATAAGTGCCTACGATACTTGGATAAGCGCTACAACCCAGAACATCAAAAGCAGTTTGGAAAGCTATGGGGCCCCTTGGTCGCGGCTATGGACGCGTATAATGACTGGTTTTGGCCTATCGGTGTACAGGCAGCATTAAGTATGCCCGGAAGTTATGTTGCTGAAGAAAATGGTAAAATAGGCGGCGTAAATCACGGTGTAATTATAGTTGGTTATCATGATGATGCTATAATGACTGAAGGTGGTTACTGGATAGTAAAAAACAGCTGGGGTGCCGGCTGGGGAGATGTTGGCTATGGGTATATTCTTTACGGTGATGTAGAACAATATAATAGAGTTCATGCTATTACAGGTGATGCTTATGCTGTTATACCAGAGCCCGCGACAATTTTAGTTACCATAAACGGAATATTTTTTATATTCGCGTCTCCGCGAAAAAGAAAGTTTACCTGCAAATAATTCCTTCATAAAAGCAAAAATTATATCTTGACAATAGTTTGAGCCTATGGTAATCTTGTGTTAAGTTAGTAAAATATTTTCGTTGAAGGAAACAATTTTATCGATATTTGTT
>CBDUVS010000078.1:0-5637 GCA_965370735.1 uncultured bacterium
CGCGTTGGATGAATAATATTAGCCGGTTTTAAATTATTTTTATCAGCTAAAACTCTATATGTTTCTTCTATTTTATTATGTGTAAAATCATCAATTTTCTCTATCTCATTTAGAGCTAATTTCAAATTCTCTTTATTTTCTTCTTTATCTAAGTATTTTCTCTTACCCCTCTCATCAATTAAATAATCATCTTTAAAGAAGAAGTCGGCTAAACCCAAGAACTCACTAAAAACTTTTATACGCACTCTGTATAATTCAATTATTCGTTTTAGTTTTTCTGCATCTATTTTTTCAGGGTCTATATCATTTTTTTCTAACTCTTTAATGAAATAAGGATAAACATCTTTAAAATCTTTAGAGCGGATATATTCACCGTTTAACCATTTCAATTTATCTATATCAAATTTCACCTGGGTATTATTTATTTTACCTATCTCAAACTCTTTCGCCGCCTCGGCCATACTTATAATTTCTCTATCTCCTTGCGGTTGCCAGCCCAAAAGCAAAAGATAGTTATTTAAGGCCTCGGGTAAGAAACCATCCCTTCTATACTCTGAAACAGCCACTCCGCCGTGCCTTTTTGAAAGTTTAGCGCCATCTTGGCCCATCATAAGTGGTATATGCGCGAATTCCGGCACCTCTATGCCCAGGGCTTCATAAAACATAATTTGTTTGGGGGTATTAGAGATATGATCATCACCTCTAATAATATGGGTGATTTTTAAATTAGCATCATCCACTACGCAGGCAAAATTATAGGCCGGTGAGCCATCTGATTTTATTAAAACCTGGTCTTTAATCTGATCGGTGTTAACGGTAATCTCACCATGCACCAGATCATTTATGGTAATAACTCTGCCTTTTTCCACCTTAAAGATAATAGCTTCGCCCTCTTTATAAGCTAAGCCTTTATCTAAAATACTTTGAGCCTTTTCTTTATATAGCCCGAAGTTATCGGACTGAAAAAAAGGCCCTTCGTCCCACTCTAAGCCCATCCACTTCAGGTCATTTAAAATATCATCTAAGAACTCTTTTTTTGAACGGACTAAATCGGTATCTTCCACTCTCAGCACGAATGTACCGCCAACGTGTTTAGCATAAAGTGAGTTAAAAAGAGCTGTTCTGGCACTTCCTAAATGAAGAAAACCCGTGGGACTGGGGGCAAATCTAACTCTTGCGTTCATCGGCTAATTTTACCCCTTCATGAAGAGCTCGCTTATTTATATCAAGCATTTTGTGGCGATATGGCGGAAAGACATCTTTTAGGATGGCAATAATACTTTCTAATTTTACAAGATTGGTAATTCTTTGATAAGCTCCCAAAACAACCATATTAGCCACTTTAATGTTTCCTAATTCCTTGGCTTTTTCCGTGGCCGGTATTCTGACAATTTTTAAATCATCCCGGCCTGTCTTATCACTAACTAAAGAACTATTTATAACCATTAAACCGTTTTTCTTTATTACATGCTCAAACTTTATAAAAGAAGGCCTGTTCATAACAATACAATCCTGAGGTTCGTAAAAAAGTCCTGAAGCCACTGGTTTATCTGAGACAATAATCTTGGAGTGGGCTGTTCCACCTCTAACCTCAGCTCCATAAGAAGGCATCCAGGTAACTTCTTTGTTTTCTTTCATGGCGGCATTGGCTAAGATTTTTCCCATAATCATAATACCCTGTCCGCCAAAACCTGAGCAGATAATCTCTTTATACATCTTTTATAACTCCAAGAGGCATCTCTTTAATAATTTCATTTTCTATTTTATCCACCGCTTCTTCGGGTGTTAAAGCCCAGTAAGTCGGACACTGAGAGATAATCTCCACCATAGAAAAACCTTTACCTTCAATCTGATTCACAAAAGCCTTCTTTATGGCTTTTTTAGTTAAGATAACATTTTTAGGCTTATTAACGGCTGTTCTTTCAATATAACAAACTCCATCTAAAACAGCCAGCATCTCGGATATCTTTAATGGATAACCGTCTCTTTTTTTATCCCGTCCGGACTTGCAGGTAGTTGTCCTCTGTCCTAAAAGGGTTGTCGGGGCCATCTGGCCGCCGGTCATTCCATAAACACCGTTATTTACAAAAATACAAGTCAGGTCTTCGCCTCTATTAGCGGCATGAACCGTCTCGGCGGTTCCAATAGCTGCTAAATCCCCGTCACCCTGATAAGTAAAAACAACCAGTTCGGGCCTCATTCTTTTTATACCTGTCGCTACCGCCAGGGGCCTGCCGTGGGCCGCTTCTGTTGTATCAAAATCCCAGTAATCATAGGCTAAAACAGCACAGCCTACCGGCGCGATAGCTAAAACATTCTTAATTATATTAAGCTCTTCAATTACCTCACAGACTAACCTGTGAACTATACCGTGCCCGCAACCGGGACAATAATGGGTAACCGCGTCTAATAATAAAGGGCTTTTCTTAAATATCTGTTTCAAGAGAGGCTCCTTATCTTTTCAATTATCTCTTCCTCGCTCGGGATTATCCCGCCTGTCCTGCCGTAAAAATGGACTTCAGACTTACCGAAAACAGCCATGCGCACATCTTCAACCATCTGGCCCATATTCATTTCAACTACCAGGAATTTAACTTTTTTATGGGCGGCATCTGAAATAATCTTTTTAGGAAATGGCCAGAGGGTTATTGGCCTAATCATACCAACATTAGCTCCTTCTTGCCTTAAAGTCATCATTACCTTCTGGCAAATACGGCTTGTCGCTCCGAAAGAAACTAAGATAATCTCACAGTCATCGATATAAAAAGTTTCAGCCCTAACTTCATTACTTTCTATAATATCATATGTCTTTTTTAATTCTTTGTTCAGATTCTCTAACGCGCCATACTCTAAAAATAGAGACTTGACAACCTTGGGATTTTTATTCTTAGTCTGAGCCAGGACCCAGCTCTTATCTACTTTTGTGTCTTTGTGTTTAAAAGAAGGCTCTAAAATAACCGGCTCAGCCATCTGGCCCAAAACACCGTCACCTAAAACTAAAACCGGAGTCCTGTAGATATCGGCTAAGTCAAAAGCCAGGTAAGTCAAATCAAAAAGCTCCTGGGAACCATTAGGAGCCAAAACAACAGTGTGGTAATCTCCGTGGCCGCCGCCTTTAGTCGCTTGAAAATAATCCGACTGCGCGGGGCTGATATTTCCCAGGCCGGGCCCGCCGCGCTGCATATTAACTATAACCGCCGGCAACTTGCAGGCCGCTAAATAGGAAATACCTTCCTGCTTTAAGCTTATCCCGGGTGATGAAGAAGAAGTCAGAACTCTTTCTCCGATAACTGAGGCCCCAAAAATCATACTAATAGCGGCCAGCTCACTTTCAGCCTGAATAAAAACCCCGCCTGCTTCAGGCATGTTATCAGCCATATAGACCGTAAGCTCATTTTGGGGAGTTATGGGATATCCGGCATAAAACTTACAGCCGGCTTCTATAGCCGCCCGGCCGATTATATGGTTACCCACCATTAATACCCTATTTTTATCTTTTGGATTATTTTTTATCATTTGGCTTTTCATCATCTATTATTTCTATCGCGGCTTCGGGGCACATCATAGCGCAAGACATACAACCCGTGCATTTATCTTTACCGCGGACGAACTCCGCGGGATAGACACCTCTTTTATTAAGCTTTTTAGACTCAGTTATAAGCCCTTTTGGGCAGTATTTTATACAAAGCCTACAGCCCTTGCATTTTTCAGTATCTATCTTAATTTTAATCACTTCAGCGAACCATGCCCCATTTTAACTTTTCGTTTAATATAGCAAAATAACTTCTCCTTGAAGAGGTGATTAACCTAAATGGCCTCTTGGCCTTATTAATCCTGACGATATCTCCATTTTTTAACTTTATGCCTTCTTGTCCGTCGGCTACCAGGGCTACGTCTTTGGCTTCTTGAGAAACAACCTTTATCCGGATATCTGAGGTCACCGGTAAAACTAAAGGCCTATTAGACAAAGTATGCGGGCATATAGGAGAAACAATGAAGGCCTTTACCTCCGGATGCAGAATGGGTCCCCCGGCGGATAATGAATACGCGGTCGAGCCTGTCGCGCTGGCTACAATTAACCCGTCGCATAAATAAATCGCCACCTGCTCATTATCAATCATCAGCTCTAAAGTCAAAATACGTGACAAAGAGCCTCTACTAACAACAATCTCATTTAAAGCGCTGAAACTATTTATAATTTTATCATTTCTGATAACCGCGGCATTAATTATCTGCCTTAAGCTAACGTTATATTTACCTTCTAAAACCTCATCTATAGCCGTTTTAATCTCATTGGTTTTAATCTCAGTTAAAAAACCAAAGTCGCCTAAATTTATACCTAAAACGTCTATCTTTTTATTGATATACCTGGCTATATTAAGCAGTGTACCGTCTCCACCTAAGGCAATAATTAAGTCTGACATCCTAATTACTTCATGGCGCGAGAATTTCTCATCAGTAATAGCCGTAATCTTCTTTTTTCTTAAAATGCTGACAACTTTTTTCTGATAAGCTAAGGCTTTTTTCTTTGAGGGATTAGCGATTACGCCAACTGTTTTAATCATTTAATATCTCTTTTACTTTATTTATCACAACATCAACTGTTATGCCATATTTATTAAAAAGTTCTTCCCTGGTACCATGTTCAATAAATTCATCCGGCAGGCCGATTAGCCTGGACTTATAATCCGTAATCTTGTTTTCTTCTAAAAGTTCTAAAATCGCGCTTCCCGCTCCGCCAAGCCTGACACCCTCCTCAAGACAGATAAAGCGTTTATTAGTCTTTTCGATACAGTTAATTATCTTTTCATCAAGAGGCTTAATAAAACGCATATCAAGCACTTGAGCGGAAATATTTTCCTTTTCTAATTTCCAAGCCGCCTCAAGAGCAATTTCGGCCATGGGGCCGCAGGAAATTATGGTTATATCTTTACCCTCTTTTAAAACCTCAGACTCACCTAATTTTATAACGGGTTTCTTCGTCGTTGATGGTTTCTTTGTCATAGCCCTGGGATATCTTATAGCCGCCGGTTTTTTTAAACTAACGGCTAAATCTAACATGGCCTCAAAATCATCCGCGTCCTTAGGAGCCATTATAACTAATTTAGGTAAATTTCGCAAGTAGGCTATATCAAAAACTCCCTGATGAGTTACCCCGTCTTGGCCAACAATGCCGGCTCTGTCAATAGCCAGGATAACTCCCAACTCCTGCAAACAAATGTCATGAAATATCTGATCATAGCCGCGCTGCAGAAAAGTAGAATAAATAGCTACTACCGGTATAAAGCCTTCTTTAGCCATCCCGCCTGAAAAAGTCAAGCCATGCTGCTCAGCAATACCCACATCAAAAAACCTCTCAGGGTATCTTTTGGCAAAAACATCCAGGCCGGTTCCATGAGGCATCGCCGCGGTAACGGCTACTATTTTATTGCTTTCTTTAGCTAAGGCGCATATTTTATCAGAAAAAACCTGGGTAAAACTTATCTTATCATCAGAATCCTTTTCATCTAATTTATTCTCTTCAACACCATTTTCCTTATCAAAGGGCTTAAGGCCGTGGAAATGAGCCGGGTCAGACTCGGCCGGTTTATAACCTTTCCCTTTAGTTGTCACCACATGGACTATCCTGGGGCCGCT
>CBDUVS010000079.1:0-5468 GCA_965370735.1 uncultured bacterium
AGTATTAGCTGACAGGCTTAATGATAAAGGCAAGAAAATTGATTTAGTTGTGGCACATCATCCCGAAGGCAGGGCTTTGGCCGGGTTTTACAGGGTAATGGAAATGCAGGCCGATATCATAGCTAATCTGGGCGTTAATGTGGTCAAAGCGGAAAAGCTGCTTGAGGAAAGAATTAAAAAAGTATCAAGAAGTGTCTTGCCTGTAAACCACACGAGAGCGGTTGACGCGGCTAAACTTTTGGACATGCCCTTTATGTGCTGTCATACGCCGGCTGATAATCATGTGGCTACGTATTTGCAGAAACTTATGGATAAGAAAAAGCCAAGGACACTGGGTGAAATAATAAAAATATTAATGGACATACCCGAATATCAAGAAGCGTCAAAAATAAACGCGGGACCTACGATTATTAACAGCTATCCAAAAAACCGGGCTGGTAAAATTTTTATCGATATGACCGGGGGTGCTGAAGGCTCAAAAGAAATTTTTAAAAATTTAAGTGATGCTGGAATTGGCACGGTGGTTGGAATGCATTTTTCGGAAGATCACCTGAAGAAAGCTAAAAATGAAAAGATTAACATGGTTATAGCGGGGCACATATCTAGTGATACGCTTGGCTTGAACCTGCTATTAGATAAAATTGAAAAGAAATACAAACTTAAGGTTGAATGTTGTTCAGGCTTTTTTCGTATCAAGAGATAGGCGCTTATGGCAGGGTATATACCGCAAGATATAATAGAGGAAGTTAGAAGCAGAGCCGATATTGTTGAAGTCATTAGTGAATATATACCGCTCAAAAAAAGCGGTAGGAATTTTAAAGCTCTTTGTCCTTTTCATAACGAGAAGACATCGTCATTTATGGTTAGTCCGGCTAAGCAGATTTTCCATTGTTTTGGGTGTGGTGCCGGCGGTAACGTGTTTAACTTCGTTATGATGCATGAGCACCTGAGTTTTTACGAAGCGATCAAGAAGATAGCCGCGAAAGGTGGAGTCAAGCTACCTGAAACAACAAAGAAAAATACCGCGACTGATTCGCTCTTTAATAAATTGTTTAGAGCTAATGAACTAGCCATGCTTTTTTTTCACAGGCAGCTTTTAGAGTCTAAAGAGGGCGTATTGACTAAGGCTTATTTGAAGTCAAGGGGTTTTGATAGAAGTACTGCTGAGAATTTTAAACTAGGCTTCGCGTCTAGTCAATGGCAGGGTTTGTTTGAGCATTTGCTCAAGGAGGGAATTAGCGATAAAGTAATGGTTCAGGCGGGACTTGTTTCACCGAGACAGGGAGGCGGCTATTGCGATAAATTCCGCAATAGGCTTATATTCCCTATATTTAACAGTTATGATAAAGTTGTCGGTTTCGGCGCTCGAGTTTTAGAAAAAGGGCAAATGCCCAAATATCTCAATAGTTCTGATACGCCGGTTTTTTCTAAAGGGAAAAATCTTTATGGCCTTAACTTAGCAAAAAAAAATATATTAGATAAAGATAGGGTAATAATTGTTGAGGGATACACAGATTGTATCCGGGCTCACGAAAATGGTTTCAACGAAACAGTCGCGACTTTAGGAACGGCTTTAACGATAGAGCAAACAAGAAGCCTGAAGCGCTATACAAAGAATTTTATATTGATATACGATGCTGATGAAGCCGGAGAGTTGGCGGTGCTTAGGAATTTGGATGTTTTATTACCCGAAGAGGTAATGCCCAAGATAGCTGTTTTGCCTAAAGGTACTGATCCGGATGATTATTTGAAGAATTCAGGTTCGGATAGTTTTAACATGATAATTGAAAATGCTAAAAATATATTTGATTATAAATTGCAATTGCTCTTTAAGAAACATAATGTATCTTCCGCTGAAGGTAAGGTAAAAATTTCCCAAGAATTTTTACCGACTCTTTCTGCGGTCACTAACGCTGTCTTGAAATCAACGTATATAAAAAAATTAGCCGAGGTGTTAGATGTCGCGGAGATTGATATCCTTTCGGAGTTAAGGAAGTTTCAAGAGTCTGGGTATAGGCCTGAAGTTAAAAAGAGCGAAAATAGGAAAAAAAATATTGATTTAGCAGAGAAGATATTGTTGATTATTATGCTTGAAGATAATACATTTATTGCTGATGCTAAAAAAGAACTTTGCATTGATGACTTTATTTCAGACGACATAAAACCGGTAGTATCAAAAGTGTTTGAGTTGAATGGGGAAAATGAAAAAGTCGAACCGGCAGCGCTTGTTGATGAATTGAGCGACGAAGAAAGCAAGATATTGATAACATCAGTTTTCTTAGATATGCCGGAGATTAAAGATAAAGAAAAAAACTTTTCAGACTGTATTATAAAGATTAAAAAAAGATGTATTGAATCAAAATTAAATAAAATCAAGTTAAAACAAAGCGAGGCACAACAAAAAAATAGGAGTGATGAAGCTGAGGAATTAGGTAAAGAAGTAGTTGCTCTTATAAAAGAAAAAAAAGGGTTAATAAAAAAAATAGAATTATGGCGAGAACAAAAAAATCTACCAATATAAAGAAGCCTAAAAATGAAAGGCATAAAACGCTTAAGCGTTTAATAATCCTTGGTAAGGGAAAAGGTTATTTGACGTATGAACAGGTTAATGAGATATTGCCTGAGAGCGTAGTGTCTTCTGAGGAAATTGACGATATCTTTACAGTTTTAGGTGAGGCTGATATTCAGATTGTTGACTCAGAAGGTGCCAAGGAAATCGAAGAAGAGTATGCTCGGCGCAAAGAAGAGCAATCTAAGAAAGGAAAGCATCCTGATGTCATTGAGCGCTTACCTCATCTGGAAGATCCTGTCCGTATGTATTTACGTGAGATGGGACAGATATCGCTTCTAAGTAGGGAAGAAGAGATTCGTTTAGCTGAAGAAATCGAAAAGCGCGAGGGTCAATTTAAAGATGTTGTTTTTGAAACCCGGATAGCCAAGATAGAAATTTTAAACATTCTCGAGAAGATAGTAATTAAAGAATTTACTCCTGAAGATTATCTAAAGGAAGTACCTGAACTTAAGCAAGTCAAGTTTACAAAAAAGATACGGGGTATCGCTAAAAGACTTCGTATTATGAAAAAACAAGAGTCTATTGTTGAATTGCTTAAGAGTTTAAAAGTCAATATTTCATACACGGAAGAACTTTCAGGAAAGATTAAATTTCTGAACGAGCAGTTAGTGAAATTTGAAGGAAAGATTAAAAGGCGCAGGAAAAAGAGAACTAAAAAATCAAAAGAAGAGTTAAGTGTGCTTGAGAAAGAAAAGCGTAAACTCTTAAGGCAACTAGGTGAATCTCCTGAGATTATCAGGGCTAAGTTGAAAGAAATTAGGCGGCGCGAGACGTCATATAACAAAGCTAAAAAATCTATGGTAGCAGCTAACTTAAGGTTGGTTGTTAGCATAGCTAAAAAATATACTAATAGAGGGTTATCATTTTTAGATTTAATTCAAGAGGGCAATATCGGGCTTATAAAAGCTGTCGAAAAGTTTGATTATCATAAGGGGTATAAGTTTTCAACCTACGCGACTTGGTGGATTCGTCAGGCGATTACCAGAGCTATCGCTGATCAGGCCAGGACAATTAGGATTCCTGTTCATATGACTGAAACCATTAATAAACTCATTAGGGTTTCCAGGTACCTTGTTCAAAGAAATGGCAAGGAGCCGGCTCCGGAAGAACTGGCCCAAGAGATGAAAATACCTATTGATAAAGTTAGGGGTATCTTAAAGATAGCTCAACAGCCAATATCATTGGAAACTCCAATTGGGGATGAAGGTGATACTCATTTTGGTGATTTTATTGAAGATAAAGCGGCTGTCTCTCCGGCATCAGCCGCCGCCCAGACCTTACTCAAAGAACAGATGGAGAAAGTTTTAGATACTTTAACGGATAGAGAAAAACAAGTTCTGGAATTAAGATTTGGAATTAAAGATGGTTGTCCTTTGACTCTGGAAGAAGTGGGTTCAATTTTTAAGGTAACCAGAGAGAGAGTAAGGCAAATAGAAGCTAAAGCTTTAAGAAAACTAAGACACCCCACCCGCAGCAGAAAACTAAAGAACTTTTTAGAAATAATGAACTATTAATCTAAAAATAGTAAATGCCTCTTGATCTAATCAGGAGGCATTTTATTAAAAATAGGCGATATTATTTACAAGAGATATATTTAAATTTATTATTAAAGTTTTAATAAAAAATGATAATATAACCAGAGCGAATAAGAAAAATAAAATAACTTGGCAGCTTCGTGTTTTTTCGTAATGTGTTGTTATAAATTCTTTTATTTTAATTATAAATGCCGCAGTTAATATCAAAAGTGCGGGTGTAGCGGGCAGTATATAGCGTGATTGATAATTGCCGTGAATTATAAATATCCCCAAGATGAAAAAGCTCCACAGATAAAGTACGCGGTACTTTATAGTTAACTTACCAATAGCAAACATTCCCAAGAGCGCGACCAAATAAAATGGCGAAAGTTCTATCAAACGTCTCAAGTAAAACAAGGTAGGCTCACCACAAAAAAATCCCAAAGTCCACCCGGTTTTAGGTATATAGTAGAAATTAAAAGAGTTAAGTATTCCTTTGAGCATATATGGATTAATAAAAATGATTAACACGGCCGGGATTATAAGAAGTTTTATTTTTTGTAAATTAATTTTTTGTAATTGCGGTAATAATTTATTTCGGTAATTATATACAACTTTCAAGATTAAAGCTCCTGTTATAACTAATGCAACTTTAAGGTAGAAAGCAAGAGATAATTCGCCGTGTATATTTATAAAACTATATACGAATTTATTTCTATATACAACATAATTCCAAATAATCCAAGGTGAATATATTATAAGACTTGTAGCTAAATATACCCAAAGGGATTTTTTTTTATAAAGCGCAGGTTTATATAGCGCAATAAAACCTAAAGCAAAAAATAATATTAATACGCCAGACATTTTAGATAACATAGCTAAACCAGTGGCCAGTCCGGCTAAAAAGAAGGTCTTACTTTTTTCATTTAGTGTTGCTTTTATTAGAAGATAGAAAGCCGAAAACATAAAAAAGGTAACAATTGTTTCCAACCATATTTTTTCAGAACATAACCATGTTATCGGGTCCAAAGTTAAGAGAAAAGCCGCCAGGATACCACATTGTTTATCAAATAATCGCGATGCCACACAAAAAACAAGTGGGATCAGAGCCAAACCAAAGAATAGGGAAGGCAGATACGAACCGAGAAATTCGTTATTTGTTAACTTTTGCGTAACGCCCCCCAGGTAGCAAAAGAGCGGCGGGTGTTTGAAAAGAGGTTTATTTAGATAGTCAGGTAAGTGACGCCGTTGTTTGGTATAAAAGTTAAATAGGGGTTAGGTGGTAAAATTAATAGGATTTAAAGGATAATATTTGGATAAATAATAATGAAATAGCTAATGATGGAGATTTCACTGCTGGAAACGGTGTAGTTTCGGGTGAT
>CBDUVS010000080.1:0-5420 GCA_965370735.1 uncultured bacterium
TGGCGTATTTTTATTTAGGTGTTTATTATGAGAATAATAATGAGAGAGATAAAGCTGCGGGCCAATTTGAGAAAGCAATTGAATTAAATCCCGATAATGCCGATGCCCTTAATTATTTAGGATACATGTATGCTGAGGATGGGATTAATTTAGAAAAGGCTGAAAAAATGTTAAATAAAGCCCTTGAAATCGCACCGGATAATGGGGCCTTTATTGATAGTTTGGGGTGGATATATTATAAATTAGATAAGCTCGAAAAAGCCCAAGAGTTAATTGAGAGGGCATCACAATTAATTGAAGACCCGATTATTTTTGATCATTTAGGTGATATATACTATAAAAGAGGCCAGATGAAGAAAGCCGAAGAAAGTTGGCGTAAATCATTAAAAATTGACCCTGACATAAAAGGCGTTGAGGAAAAGATCGAAAGGTTGAAGAAATGACGAGAAAAAGGCCTGATGTAAATGAATTAAAAGAGAAGGCTTTAAAAATAAGACGCACTATTTTAAAAATGCTCCAGATAGCCGGCAGCGGACATACCGGAGGCTCACTATCTGAAGTAGAAATTATCATTAGTCTATATAATTATGAATTGTCGCATAACCCCAAAAAACCTGATTGGCCCCAGAGGGACAGATTTATCCTTTCTAAAGGCCACGGATGTCCAACGTTGTATGCTGTTTTAGCAGACTGCGGTTATTTTAGTGAAGATTTACTTTGGACTTTAAGAAAGATGAAGTCTAAACTCCAAGGGCACCCACAAAGAGATATTTCGCTCGGCTTGGAAGCTTCAACCGGTTCTTTGGGGCAAGGCCTTTCTATTGCTTTGGGTTTAGCCCTAGCAGCCAAAATGGACAACAGGGATTACAGGACTTATTGCCTTATGGGTGACGGCGAGCTTCAAGAGGGTCAAGTTTGGGAAGCTGCCATGATGGCCGCTTTTAACAAATTGGATAATATTTGCGGTGTGGTTGACAATAATAAGATTCAAATAGATGGTTTTTTAAAAGATGTTATGAATATAGAACCTTTGGCCGGTAAGTGGCAGTCATTTGGCTGGGAAGTTATTAAAGCTGACGGCCATGATTTTCTAAGTCTGATGGATGCTTTTGATAAGGCGCGGGCAATTAAAGGAAAACCGTCTGTCATTTTAGCTGATACCATTAAAGGTAAAGGCGTTTCCTTTATGGAAAATAAGGCTTCTTGGCATGGGATAGCACCTAAAGAGAATGAGGTTAAAAAAGCTTTAGCTGAACTTAAGAAGTAATGGTAGATTTTATTATTTAGGAGAAATAAATGGAGATTAAAAAAGTTCCTACGAGAGATGGCTTTGGTAAAGGACTGCTGGAACTGGGTAAAAAAAATAAGGATGTAGTGGTTCTTTCAGCCGATTTAACAGAATCAACTAGAGCTAACTGGTTTAAAAGTGAGTATCCGGAAAGATTTATTTCCTGCGGAGTAGCCGAAGAGAACATGATGAGTGTTGCCGCCGGTTTAGCTTTAGAAGGCAAGGTTCCTTTCTGTTGTACTTTTGGAGTTTTCGCTGCCGGCAGAGCCTGGAATCAGCTGAGCATATCCGTCAGCTATATGGATTTAAACGTCAATATTGCCGGAACTCACGGCGGGATTTCCGTGGGGCCGGATGGAGCAACGCATCAGGCTTTAGAAGAAATTACTCTCATGAGAGCCTTGCCTAATATGATGGTGGTTGTTCCAGCCGACGTTATTGAAGCTAAAAAAGCTACAATAGCAGCTGCCGGTATTCCTCATCCGGTATATTTACGTTTTACGCGCAGCGGGGTTCCTGTGATTTCAAAAGAAGAAGATGAATTTATTATTGGAAAAGCCAAGACGTTAAAAGAGGGTGATGATTTGACGATTATCGCTTGCGGCAATATGGTTTTTGAGGCTTTAGAGGCGGCGGAAATACTTCAGGGGCAAGGTGTTAGCGCGCGAGTTATAAACATGCATACTCCCAAACCCTTGGATGAAGAAATCGTCCTTAAAGCCGCCAAAGAAACCAAAGGTATTATTACCTGTGAAGAGCACACTGTTTTTGGGGGCCTAGGTTCGGCAGTAGCCGAGGTTGTTTGTCAGAACAATCCGGTTCCCATGAAATTAATAGGCGTAAAGAATCGATTTGGTCAGTCCGGTACGACGGAAGAACTGATGAAGTACTACGAGCTTACGGCGGATGACATTGTAAAACGGGCCAAAGAGCTCCTGGGGGTTTAATAGAGACTGCCATGCGCAGAACGAAGGTCAACTCGCCAGCAAAAGTTAATTTATATTTAGAGATTAAGAAAAAAAGAAGAGACGGTTATCATGAAATTGAAACTCTTTTTCAAAGAGTAAATCTGCAGGACACCATCCTAATAGAAGAAACTAATCAAACAGATATCCAAATAACCTGTAAGCATCCAGCGGTTCCTAATGATGCTTCAAATCTTGCCTATAAAGCTGTTGAATTGTTATTTCATGAAACAGGTGCTAAAATTGGTTTGAAAATTCACATTGATAAAGTGATACCTGTAGCTGCTGGTTTAGGTGGGGGCAGCAGTAATGCCGCAGCCGTAATGAAGGGTGTAAATAAGATGTGTAGTTTAGGTGTTAATCAGGCCAAATTACTTAAAATGGGGATAAAATTAGGGGCTGATGTTCCATTTTTTTTACTGGATGAGTCATGTGCCTTGGGTTGCGGTATAGGGGAGGTTTTAATGCCCGTAAAAAATGTTCCTACCTACTGGTATGTAATAATTTACCCTAAAATTCATATAAGCAGTAAATGGGCTTATGAGCATTTTAAGTTAAGCTTGACAAAGAAAAAGCCTGGTGCTACAATAATGATTCACGTTCTTAAAAGCGCAAATTTAGAAGAAATCGCTCCGATTCTTTATAATGATCTGGCGTCTGTTGTAGGAGCTTCATATAAAGAGGTTCAAAACGCCGAAAAAGCACTAAGATCCGCTGGTGTTGAGGCTGTGCTATTATCAGGTAGCGGTCCATGTGTTTTTGGTATTTGTCAAACAAAAGGGGAGGCGGAAGCAGTTAAAGAAAGAGCGAGCAGAATGTTAGGGGATATGAGTATTTTTATCTGTCAGGCTGTATAAAGTTGTTAACGACAGAGTAGTTTATCAACGTCGTGAAAGGAGTAACCAATGGAAATTACAGAGGTTAGAATATTTCCAAGAGAAAGTAGGGATAAAAAGTTAAAAGCATACGCGACAGTAACGTTCGATGATTGTTTTGTTGTGCGTGATATTAAGGTCATTCAAGGTAATAAAGGACTATTTGTTGCTATGCCTTCGAGAAAGATGAAGGAGAGTTGTTCTAAATGTGGTCATAGAAATGTAGTTCGCAGTAAATATTGTAATGCCTGCGGCGCTACCTTACCTATAATTGAAATTGTTCCCACGGATAAAGAGGAAAGACAAAGTGAACACAGAGATATAGCTCATCCGATTAACTCTGAATTTAGGGAACATATCCAGAAAGACGTTTTAAATAAATACGACTCGCTACCTGAATCCGAGAAAACATCCGGCACTTATTCACATCTGAGCGGCAAAGATATAGATAACAGTGACGAGGCAAAAGCTTAAAGCAGTTATCGGCTATCACATTTTTTAATTGTAGAAATTAGGTTCAGCATCTTAAGTATTTGCCCGGTGGTGAAATGGTATCACACCGCCCTTTGGAGGCGAGGTTCGAGGTTCGAATCCTCGCCGGGCAGCCAATATTGACACAGGGCGTCTATAAACTCTTTTTTATATAATTTTAATAAGGTTGATATTAAATGAAAAAAGGATCAAATAAATCTAAGAAGACCTTGACTAATGTAGCTTGTATTATCTTAGCTGCTGGTGAAGGCACCAGAATGAACTCAGAAATTCCCAAGGTTTTGCACAGTATTTATGGAAAAACTTTAATTGAATACATCTTAGATACTTTGCGGTCTTTAAGCATAGGAAAGATTGTTACTGTTATCGGTTATAAGTCGAAGGATATTGCTAAATTCATCGGCTCCAGAAGTGAGGTTGTGATTCAAGAGAAGCGTTTAGGTACCGCGGATGCTGTTAAGCAGGGCATAAAGAAACTTTCAGGGTTTAAAGGTGAGGTTTTAGTTTTGTGTGCTGACGCGCCGCTTATATCAAATGAAACTCTTCGCGCATTAATAGAAGTTAACAGAAAAGGCAAAGCGGATTGCAGTGTTTTAACGGCAGTGATTAAGAATCCAACCGGCTACGGTCGAATACTAAGAAACGATGAAGGCCGAGTTGAAAAAATTATCGAAGAAAAAGACGCCTCTTTATACGAGAAGGTTATTGAAGAGATTAACACTGGAGTTTACTGTTTTAAAGCCGGAAGCCTTTTTGATAATATTAATAAAATTAAGCATAATAATATAAAAGAGGAGTATTATCTTACTGATATTATTGAAGTGCTTTCTTTGCAGAATTTAAAAATTGATTCTTATGAAACTCTCGATGTAGAAGAGATTATCGGTATTAATTCACGTTTTGAACTAATTCAGGCTCATAAGATTATGCGCAAGAGGATTGTGAAGCGCATTATTGAAGGAGGGGTAACGATTATCGATCCTGATACGGTTTATATTGATGAGGATGTAGAAATAGGGGTAGATACAATTATTGAGCCTTTTGTTAGGATAGAGAAAAATGTTAAGATAGGCAAGAAATGTCGTCTCGGGCCGTTTTTAAGAATTAGACCCGGTTCAGTTATTAAAGATAATGTTAAGCTTGGTAATTTTGTTGAAATAGTCAGGTCGACAATAAAATCAAATAGCAAAATTGGTCATCTGGCATATATTGGAGATAGCCAATTGGGCGAAAAAGTTAATATAGGCGCCGGTGCGGTAACTGCTAATTATAACGGCAAAGAAAAAAAAACGACCATTATAAAGGATAATGCTTTTATAGGAAGTGGTAGTATTCTTGTAGCTCCTGTAGAGATTGGTAAAGGTGCTATCACTGGAGCTAATTCACTTGTAACTAAAGGCAAAGTTAGAAGCAGAGCTGTTGTAGTAGGAGTACCCGCTAAAGAAATAAAGAGGAAAAAAGAAACTAAGAAAACAAAAAAGGCAGGAGCGTAAAATGAACGGGAAAATAGCTTTATTTTCCGGCAACGCGAATATTAAGCTTGCGGAGGAGATCGCCAAAAATTTAAGGATAGCATTAGGCAAATCAACTGTAGGTAGGTTTGCTGATGGGGAAATCAAAGTAAAAGTTGAAGAAAATGTACGCGGTAAAGATGTTTTTGTAATTCAACCTACTTCTCCTCCGACAAACGACAGCATTATGGAACTGCTCATTCTGGTTGACGCTTTAAAGCGCGCTTCGGCAAGGCGCATTACAGCCGTTATGCCTTATTACGGATATGCCAGGCAGGACAGAAAAGAT
>CBDUVS010000081.1:0-5301 GCA_965370735.1 uncultured bacterium
AAATTTGAGGAATAAAGCCAGAGAAGATAATAATTTTGAGTTAGCCGATAAAATTCGTAATGAATTAGATGCTGCCGGTATAGTTATTGAAGACGAAAAAAGAACGACTACCTGGCGCAGAAAGCAGTAACTCTCCCAAATATTCTCGCTCTCGGGTGCTATACTAAATATATATGTAATACAAGCAGAGACAGCAATTAAACAATATTACCTCATCTTAAAAGAGCCATTCTAAAAGTACTCGTCTATAAATAGTCCAAGAACAGTATAGCGATTCAAGCCATTGAGATTAAAATTATAAACAACTATATATTACAAAAAAGCAATTATTTACCCTTGACATAATATCGAGAAGGTGATATTATAATAATGCATTTTGAGGAAGTGCAAAACAAAGGAGGTGTAAGTATGAGGAGAAAAAACCTATTTATAGGGTTGCTTCTCGTGGTTATGTTTATAGCCACAACAGGTTCTGCTCAGGCAAACCTGCTCAGCAACGGAGGATTTGAGACCTGGGTAGACTATGAAGGAAAGAATGTCCCGGCAGAGTGGATGCACATTTTTAATTTCACTTCGCTAACCGGGACACAAGAAACAACAATAGTCAACGGTGATTTGTCTTCCGGTAAGATTCAGACTGACAGCACTACCACTGCTTGGGGTGGATGGTTTCAGCAGAAACCTTTTACAGCAGGGGACACATTATACGCTCAGGCGTATGTAAATGTGCCTTCGGCCCCCAGTTTTGATGTAGCAGCATTGAAAGTATCTTTTTTGGATTCAGGTTCTGCTGTAATAGAATCTTTACGCGTTGAGGAAAATGGTGCTACCAGCGGATGGGAAACTTTAAATCTTTCCGGCGTTGCTCCAACAGGTACAGTTAAAATTGAAGTTGGAGTTCTGATGGAAGGTTGGGGTGATGGTCCGTTTAGCAGCACAATTTATTTTGACGATGTTTATGCTGACTCGGTAGCTGTTCCTGAACCTGCCAGTTTATTGCTTTTAGGCAGTGGATTAGTTGGTTTGTTTGGAGTAAGCCGTAAAAAGAGAAGCACTTAAAAACTAATAACCTTTGTTATTATTTTTAAGGCGATAGCCCCTACGGCAAGATATGGGTATTCTCTTGATAAAAGTTTAATTCCCATGCTTGTTATAGGGGTTTGTCGTTTTTGGTTGTATTTCAAAAACCTAATATGTTGTGTTAAAAGAACTTAAATGCATACTATATCTTGACAATGGTACCGGTATGGTGTATATTTTTTACAAAGGATTAAAAGCCTTTATAGGCTTTTAACATATATACAATTTATAACCATTTCGCTTTTAAAGTGATAGATTTTATGGTTTTTTATTATGGAAAATAAAAAAGTATTAATAATTGATGAAAGCTCGGGCATTGCTGAAAAATTAACTCCTTTATTGCAGGAGCAGAAATGCCAGGTTGCTTTAGCTAACGGTGGTTTAGCCGGGGTTAGGAAGATCTACGAAGAAAAACCGGATATAATCTTCTTGTACGCTTCAATAAATGAACTCTCCGCGTATCAAATTTGCAGCCTTCTTAAAAATAATTATGATTTTAGGGATATCCCCCTGGTTTTAATCGGCAGCAATAAAAACGATACGTTAAACCTTTTTAAGGTCAGAGAAGGTATCGTTGACTATATAGACGCTTCACAGGATTTAGATCGTATCAACCAGCAGATTAAGGCTATTATTAATAAGCACAGTCAGAATTTTGTAATTTCAAGGAGTTTTCGCCTAATTGAAGAGCTGAGCAGTAATGTTAAGAATCTGCCGCGTTTTAAAGAAGCAAACGATATTGATGTAGATGAATTTAAACCGGTTTTAAATGAAATTGTGCATCAATTTACAGCTGTGCTGGAATCTGAAGTAGGCTCTTTTATGGTTTTAGATGAATCCCAAGGATATTTAACTATTAAAGGCGCCACAGGATTAAGCGAAGAAGTAGTATCCAAGGCACAGGTTAAACTTGGAGAGGGTATATCGGGTTGGGTGGCAAGCCGTAATCGTCCCGTTTTGGTAACCGACATAGAGCAGGATAACAGGTTTTCACGCCTTAATCATAATCGCTATTATACGAAATCACTTTTAAGCGCCCCCCTTAAATTAGGTAAAGTAAAGGGCGTCATTAATATAAACAATAAGAGCAATAAAGAACCCTATAACGAAAAAGATCTAACTCTTTTAAGTATGTTGGTTAATCATTTGAATTCTACAGTTGAAAATTCAAAACTTTTTGAAGAAATTGAAGGCGGTAGAAAAGAATTGAAGAAGCTGGAAACCGACAAAAAGATATTAACTGAAATCAATACATTACTTGATAAGGAATTGCAGGATATTAGGGTTTCATATGAAATAAACAGAATATTAAATTCAGATTTAGATTACACGCAAACTATAAACGCGGTTATTGAGCTCATTGAAAGCAGCGTTGATTACCATTTCTGCGGAGTTTTATTATTAGATGATAAGCAGGAAGCTGAGCTTATGGTGAGTATAAAATATCCGGCTTCTGAATCTGATTTAGCGGCTTTTAAAGCTAAAACCATTGATACTTATTACCAGTTGTCCGGATATAATATCCTTCTTGAAAAGATTGCCCTTAATCGCACTGACGGGCCGGCTATCTTAGTTTCAGAAGATAAGAAGAATAAAAATGTTATTAATAGCTTTCATGCCATTCCGCTTAATATGAAGAATAAAAGCATAGGCCTTTTAGCGGTTAGCCATTCAAGGCCTGAAGCATTCGGCCGGGAAGAATTAAAATTGTTATCTAATATCGCGGAGCATTCAATTTTAGCCATTAATAACGCGGCACTGCATAAGAGAATTAAGAAACTTTCCATTACCGACGGATTAACCGGGCTGTATGTTTATAGGTATTTTCAAGATAAGCTTGAAGAAGAGCTCAGAAGAGCTCAAAGATATCAGGAGCAGCTTTCGGTGATTATAGTAGATATTGACGGTTTTAAAAAAATCAATGATACTCACGGCCATTTAGCGGGAGATATGGTGTTAAAAGAAATATCCCAAATATTACGCAATGTTTGTCGTGAGGTTGATAGTATAGCGAGATATGGCGGCGATGAGTTTGTTCTTATCCTGCCGCAAACAGAAAGGGAAGGTTCTTTCTACTTAGCGGAGAGAGCCAGAAAAACCGTTAAGAACTACGAGTTCCAATCACCGGGCCGCGAACCGATTAAATTAACTGTCAGTTGCGGCGTTGCTTCTCTTGCCGCGGATATAAAAGATAAAGAAAACTTAATTAAAAAAGCTGATGATGCTTTATACCGCGCGAAAAATGAGGGTAAAAACAAAACCGCTTTAAACCGGATATAAAAATATGAAAAAAAATAAAATAGTATTTTTCAGCATAGTTTTGATATTAATGTTTTTAAATAGTAGTCTCGGCAGTGCCTATCAAGGCCTTGTTTCAGTAAGTGCTGAGAATGAAGAACTCTCTAATGTTTTATATAAAATAGCCGAAGATTATGATTTAAATATTGTAATCAGTAAAAGTATCACCGGCAGTGTAACGGTAAAATTAAGCGATGTAAGTTTAGAAGACGCGCTAACAGCTATTCTACAGCCTAATAATTACGCTTATTCAATTGAAGCTGATGTGGTAAGCGTTTACAGCTATGCTGAATTTCAGCAGATAGAACGCTTCAGCCCCTTAACTACCAGGGTGTTTACTTTAGAGAACGCAGATGTTTCATCCTTAAGGCGAACGTTCCAATCAATGAAATCGACTCGCGGTAAGATGGAGCTTAACCTAAAGGGAAATCAGGTTATCATAACCGACACACCTGATAAAATAAAGCAGTTTGAAAAAGTTCTAAAAGAACTGGATACAAAAAGAGAGCTCAAGAAATATAAACTGAGATACGCTGATGCATCAGAAGTAATTGATAAAATAACCCAACTTATTCCTGAAGATAAAGGTGACGTATTCTTAGACGAAAGAACTAATAGTATTGTTGTTAGGGCGGCGGCACCTTTACTGCAGAATATTGATGAATTAATAAAAGGGTGGGATGTCCAGCATAAGCAGGTTTTAATTATAGCTAAAATACTGGAAGTTACTCTTGATAATAATCTGAAATTTGGTATTGACTGGGAGTATAAATCACCTGATACGGCTAAAAAAGGGGAACCGGCAAAAGTTGACTTAAAAGGTGCTTTTCCCGTTAACTTAACCGATGGGGGTATTTTCCAGATAGGTACTCTAAGCTCTGACGATTATCAAGTAGCTTTAGAAATGTTAGAAAGCAATACTAACACCGAAGTTTTATCAAGTCCCAGAGTTGTGGTTATTGATAATCATGAAGCTAATATATTAGTCGGTAGTGAAGAGCCGTATATAACAACTTCAACCGACCCTGATACGGGTTGGGTTTATGAAGAAACCAAGTTTAAATCTGTAGGCCTGAAGCTTGTTGTTACTCCTAAAATAGATGAAGATGATTATATCACCATGACAATTCATCCGGAAGTAAGTACTGCCAGGCGTGTGCCGGAAGTTGATAATGCCTTAGCTATTGATACAACTCAAGCTGATACCACTATGATGGTCAAAGATGGTGAAACTATCGTTTTAGGCGGCTTGATGAAAAACACTAATTCTAATACCGTAAAGAAGATACCTCTCTTAGGTGATATACCTATTTTAGGTTGGTTATTTAGAAGCACAGTAAAAGAAGTTAAGAAAACGGAAATTTTAATTTTTATAACTCCCCACATCCTTACAAATGAAAACAGGGAAAGTATGAGTCACAAGGAAATAGAAACTGTTATGGAAAGAAGTCAGACTACCTTCGATTTGCTGTGTGAAGAGGTAGATTTTGAACAAGAAGAGCCGATATTCTAATTATGCCAAAAACAAATTCCAAAAAACAAGTTACTCTCAAAGATTATTTATTAATAATTTTTCTACGTAAGAAATTTTTTCTAATTCCGCTTTTTATTGTTTTCTTCACTGCCTCCATAGGCAGTTTTTTTCTTCCTAAGTATTATCGTTCGTCTGTATTGATAAAAATTGATGAACAAAAAACTTTTAATCCTTTGGTAATTGATAAACGTATTATTTCAACGGGAAAAGAACCAACGCTGGCGGAGAAAATGAAAACGCTTAACGAAGAAATTTTAAGTTACGAACGATTATACCTTCTAATTAGGGATTTGAAACTTTTTGAAGGCGGCGCTCAAGACTTGGCTTCTTTTGAATCGCTTATAAAAAATGTTCGCCAAAGAATAAAAATTAAAATGAAGTCTCCTGAA
>CBDUVS010000082.1:0-5210 GCA_965370735.1 uncultured bacterium
ATTTGCCAACCGGAGTAATGTGTTCCGTCATATTCAATTATAAGTTTATAATTTAACATATTAGGTTTAGGCCATAGACAACAGACTTTAGACATTAGACTGTATGAACTCATAGCTGATAGCTCTTAGCTCATAGCAAAAAGATAAAAAACAAAAAAACAGCACAAATAAAAAAGAGACAAAGAAAAACGCTTTAGCTCTTAATTAACTCTTCTGCGATCTGAACGGCGTTTAAGGCCGCGCCTTTTCTTAAATTATCAGCTACTACCCAGAGCCAGAGGCCTTCAGGTACAAAAGAATCCTTACGAATACGTCCCACAAAGACATCATCGGTTCCTTCTGATTGATATGGCATAGGATAACGTCCACTTCCTACATCATCAACCACCTTTACTCCCGGCTGATTATTTAAAGCCTCTCTTACTTCTTCAATTGAAAGCGGCCTTTCGGTTTCTATATAGATAGACTCACTGTGCCCGGTTTTAACCGGCACCCTGATAGCGGTGGCTGATATCTTGATATCATTATCATGCAGTATCTTATGAGTCTCATGGACAAGCTTCCATTCTTCTGAAGTATAGTCTAATTCAGTAAATCCGCCTATTTGAGGAATAACATTAAAGGCTATTCTTTCACTTAAGGCTTTAATAGTTAAATCTTTACCTTCAAGAAATTCAGCAGTCTGATTATATAATTCATCACAAGCACTCTGTCCGGCACCTGAAGCCGCCTGATAAGTACTGGCGATAATTCTTTTTATTTTAGATAACTTATAAATAGGGTTTAAGGCTACAACCATTTGAATGGTGGAGCAGTTGGGATTTGAAATAATACCTTTATTGTTTTTAACATCACCCGCGTTTACTTCAGGAACAATTAAAGGCACATCATCTTTTAGCCTGAAGTCAGCTCCGTTATCAACTACAACCGCCCCTTCTTTGACTGCATTTGGCGCGTAAGTAACTGAAGCCCCCTTCTCGCCTTCAGTGCCGGCAAATAAAGCTATCTCAATACCTTTAAAGGAATCATGACCGATAGACTCCACCTGATACTTAAATCCATCAAGCTCCATCTCCCTGGCACTTCTCGCTAAAACCTTTAACGAGAAAATAGGAAAATTTCTCTCTTTAAGAATCCTTAAGATTTCTTTTCCAACGGCACCAACGCCGACAACGGCTACATTATACTGCTTCATGTGCTTGTCCCTTTGTTAGCTAATAGTTCATAGTTATTAGCTCATAGTAAAAAACATAGTAAAAAGCTGATAGTTCATGGCAAAAGTAAAAAGCAAAATACCTTAGCTGATAGTTTTTTTGATAGAACTTATTAAACTTGAGAGCATTTTACCTATTTGACTACCAAAAGCTTTTAATTCATTAAGCTGAGTTTCATTAATCCAATTCTTTTTTTGAAATATTATTAACAAAGCAATAGTCTCATACAAAGAACCACGAGCAAAATATAAAAACCGAATAAATTCTTTTTTTGAATACCGACCTTTACCTTCTGCTATATTCAGCGCTATTGATGCGGTACAAGCTTCTAAATTTTCAATTAATCTGAAATGTTTTCTATCTGTATCAAGTTCATCAATAATCCCGATGACTTCTTCAGCAAAATTAACCGACTTCTGCCAGACTTCCAAATCTTCAAAATTAAATCTTGAGCTATCCATTTTTTTGCTTGTCCCCAACAGCCATGAGCCATGAACTATTTCAAATTCTTAACTACTAAATCGCCGACTTCCTGGGTGGAATAACCCATCTTACCGGCTGAGAGACTCTTTAACTGGGTAGTTGTTTTCATAACTGCGGCCTCAACGGCTTTACCGGCTTCTTCTTCACCTATATTCTCTAAAAGCATTCCCGCCGCGCAAATAGCGGCTAAAGGATTAATTACACTTTTGCCTGTATATTTTGGAGCAGAACCACCTATGGGCTCAAACATTGAAACACCGTCGGGATTAATATTACCGCCAGCGGCAATTCCCATACCGCCCTGAATCATAGCCCCTAAGTCGGTTATGATATCCCCGAACATATTATCGGTGACAATGACATCGAACCACTCCGGATTCTTAATCATCCACATGCAAGTGGCATCCACATGGGCATAATCTGTTTTTACATCTGGGTAATTGGCGGATAACTTATTAAATGTTCTCTCCCATAAGTCCCAGGCATAGGTAAGAACGTTTGTCTTTCCACAAAGAGTAAGTTTCTTTTCTTTATTTCTCTTTTGGGTGTATTCATAAGCATATCGAAGACAGCGTTCAACTCCTTTGTAGGAATTTCTTGATATCTGAATGGCGACTTCTTCTTTAGTGCCTTTATTTATAAATTCACCTTCACCTACATAAAGGCCTTCTGTGTTTTCTCGAACTACCACAAAGTCTATATCTTCCGGGCCTTTATCCTTTAGGGGAGATAAAACTCCGGGATATAATTTAACCGGACGAAGATTAATATACTGGTCTAATGAAAATCTTAATTTTAATAATAGACCCTTCTCTAAAATACCGGGCTTTACATCAGGATGGCCCACAGCCCCTAAATATATCGCATCGAATGTCCTTAATTCCTCTATAGCTGAATCAGCTAAAACCTCACCGGTTTTCATATACCTCTCTCCACCGAAGTCGTAATTGGCTAACTCATACTTGAAGCCTTTCTTAGAAGCTATAGCTTCTAAGACCTTTAACCCCTCAGCTACTACTTCCGGCCCTGTGCCGTCTCCCGGGATAACTGCTATCTTGTACATATTCATTTTGGTTGTCCTTGTGTTAGTTATTAGTTATTAGTTTGTAGCTCATAGCAAAAGCATAAAGCAAAAATGAAACCATCTTTTATTTTTAACCATGAACTACTAGCTATCAGCTTTTTTTGCTTTTTTTAACGTTGCCATCAGGCCGCCGGCATCCATTACAGTTTCAATGAATTTCGGAAAGGGCTCTGTCTGATAAGTTTCTTTTTTAGTTAAATTTGTAATCGTGCCGGTTGATAAATCAACTTCTAATTTATCATGCTCACCTATTTTATCTGCCTCAGGACATTCCAGAATAGGTAGTCCCATATTAATACTATTTCTAAAAAATATCCTTGCAAAACTCTTAGCTATAACACAGCTGATATTACGGCCCTTTATAGCCATAGGCGCATGTTCCCTTGAAGACCCGCAGCCGAAGTTCTTACCAGCTACTATAATATCCCCGTGTTCTAAATTCTTATGAAAGTCTTTTTTAGTTATGAGGCAATACAACCCTAATTCCTCAGCATCAGTCATGTGCAGATGCTTGGCGGCAATGATATCATCTGTATTGATATCATGACCGAAAAGATGGGCTTTACCTTTTAATATAAGATCTTTCTTTTTCATTCTACTTCTTTCGGGTGTGTAATATGACCAGTAATGGCTGAAGCCGCGGCCACAGCCGGATTTGATAAATAGACCTTACTTTCAATATGCCCCATGCGGCCGATAAAGTTTCGGTTGGTTGTGGCTAAAGCCACCTCATTCTTATCCAAAATGCCGCAATGGCCACCCAAACAGGGCCCGCAAGTAGGCATAGTGAATATGCCTCCAGACCTAACAAAAATCTCCACCAGGCCTTCTTTTATGGCCTCTAAATATATCTTCTGGGTTCCGGGGATAACTATTAACCTCATCCCCTTTTGAACCTTTTTACCTTTTAAAATACCGGCCGCTTCTCTTAAATAAGATATACTGCCGTTTTTACAAGAACCGATTACAACCTGGTCTAATTTAATCTTATTTAACTTATTAACCGCCTTCACGTTTGAAGGAAGATGCGGACAGGCAACCTGCGGCTCTACACTTGAGAAGTCATATTCATGAACCTCACTATAGACGGCATCTTTATCACTCTTATAAAACTCAATATCCCTTTTGATACCGTTTTCTTTCACGCGTTCTTTGACATACTCTTTAGTTATTTCATCGGCAGTTATTATGCCATTTTTACCTCCGGCCTCAATAGCCATATTACACATCGTAAAACGGCCGTCCATAGATAACTGCTCTATTATGGGCCCGGTAAACTCCATGGCTTTGTATAAAGCGCCATCAACGCCAATTTGGCCGATAGTGTATAAAATCAAATCTTTACCGCTAACCCATTTATTTAATTTACCCTTATAAATAAACTTAATCGTCTCAGGCACCTTAAACCAGACTCTTCCCGTCGCAAACGCGAATGCCAGGTCGGTTGAACCGACTCCGGTGGAAAAAGCCCCCAGAGCTCCATAAGTGCAGGTATGCGAGTCAGCTCCAATTACTAAATCACCCGGTAAGACTAAACCCTTCTCAGGTAATAAAACATGCTCAATGCCCATTTGCCCAACTTCAAAGTAATTGGTTATCTGATGTTTATCCGCGAACTCCTTTAACTTTTTACAGTTAGCGGCACTTTGCTGATCCTTTGCGGGAGTAAAGTGATCGGGCACTAAGGCGATCTTTTCTCTATTGAAGACCTTCTTGACTTTAGCCTTCTCAAACTCATTAATGGCCACTGGTGCCGTAATATCATTGCCCAGGCATAAGTCTATCCTGGCATCAATAAACTCACCCGGAGCTATTGATTTCTTATTAGTATGCTTTAATAATATTTTTTCTGTTATCGTATAACCCATTTTTGCCTCTTATATTTATTATAGAATGATTTCTATAGCGTGATAGGGACAAACGTCAACGCACAGCCCGCAGGCTATGCATTTACTTTTATCGAAGGTAACTGTCATTTTTTCTCTATCGACGCTAAACGCTTTGGTAGGGCAGATTCCAACACATGCCGTGCAGTGAACGCACTTCTTCTTATCCCACTTGATATCACTGGTTAAAGACTGGATATTAGCACCTATCTCGCCTAAATACTTTAGGCCCTTATCAAGGTCCTCTTTTTTACCTGTAAGCTCAACCACTAAAAGGCCTTCTTCGTTAGGCATTACCCTGGCCTTCATGATATTGACTATCAAGTTATAATCCTTTACCAGGTGATAGGTTATAGGTTTTTCAACTAATTGATGCGGAAAAGTAATAACTATTCTTTTCTTGACCATGTTTTCTCCTTAAAATTACGAGCTTATTATACACAGATTAGGAATTATTGGCAAGCTTTTTTGAAGAAAAGGTTGGATGGGGTGCATTGTAACTCATATTGCGAAAATTTCAACTCAAAAACTTCTTGTTACCTG